>CAZPSY010000026.1:0-13311 GCA_964589295.1 uncultured Ignavibacteriaceae bacterium | reverse complement strand
AGATGAGTATCAAAACACAGGAGCTGAAAGAATTAATGTCTGTCCCATCTAAAGAGGGATTAAGTGTTGATTTGGAAATTAGTCTGCTCTTTAAGTTGAATTCTGAAAAAGCAAATGATATTTATAAAACGGTGGGACCAAATTATGCGGAAATTATCTTAACGCCCCAGTTTAGATCTGTGGTCAGGGGTGTAACCGCACGTTATGAAGCAAAAGCACTGTATACCGCTTCCCGTGAAAAGCTGGCGGGTGAGATTCTCACTGAGCTGGAAAATTTGGTTGGTCCCAGGGGTATTATAGTTGAGCAAGCTCCTCTAAGACAAATCCAGCTTCCGGCCAGACTGACGCAATCCATCGAAGAGAAATTACAAGCCGAGCAGGAAAGTCAGCGAATGGAATTCATTCTAACACGTGAAAAACAGGAAGCAGAAAGAAAACGGATTGAAGCTAAGGGTATAGCAGATTTCCAAAATATTGTTGCAAAAGGAATTAGCGATCAGCTCCTTAGGTGGAAAGGAATTGAAGCCACTGAAAAGCTTGCAAATTCACCTAATTCCAAGGTTGTTGTTATTGGTTCTGGTAAAGACGGGCTTCCACTCATTTTAGGCGGCAATTGATAATTGGTTTTCGAATAGGCTATCAATTCAAAATAATGTCCGGCGGGTCAGTTATTTAATTGACTAATTGCCGGACATTATTTATTTTTAGACTGGTTAGTCATTTTTTATAGAGAGTGAAATGGTACCTTCATTACATGTTTTGAATATAATCCTTCCTTTATTATACCTGGTAACTTTTGGCATCTACTTTTACGACTTTATGAAGGGGGAAAAGAAATTCATTAATACAAAAAGAATCTTCCTCTTTATAACCCTTATAGTTCATGTGGTTTATATAATTCAGAGAACAATAGCTTTCGATCATCCACCCATAACAAACGTCTTCGAAATTTTTACTATCCTTGCCCTGGCAATTTGTTTCTCTTACTTTCTACTTGAACTTGTTACTGATATAAGAGGAACAGGTCCTTTTATAATTATAATTTCATTTGTCTTCCAGCTCATCTCTTCAATATTCATTCAGGATATGGTTGCGGTAAAAGAGGTTCTAAGAAATAACCTTCTTGGCGCACATGTTATAAGTGCGCTTCTTGGATACTCTGGTTTTACTATTTCTGCTGTTTACGGTTTTCTCTATCTTACATTATATAAAGATATAAAGCTCAACAAGTTTGGTTTGATTTTTAACCGCCTGCCAAATCTTGAGGTTTTGGAAAAGCTAAGTTTTTATTCTGCGGTTATAGGATTTATTACTCTAACCATTTCTATTATTATTGGAATTATCTGGCTGCCTATAGCATTTCCCGATTTCTCCTATTTCGATCCGAAACTTATCAGTACTTCTCTTGTATGGATTTTATACTGTGTTGGAATTTCGAGTAAGGTGTTTGGGAAATGGCGTGGCAGAAAGCTTGTCCGGTTATCAATAAGCGGTTTTGTAGTTGCGATTCTGTCAATCATCATGTCCAACTTTATCGCTCAAAGTTTTCATTCCTTCTATTAAGATTATATGAATTTACTTGCTGTATCAATAAATCATAGAACTGCACCGGTAGAATTAAGAGAGGCAGTTTATCTTAGCGAAGATGAGATAAAAGTGTTCATCATGGAAGCTAAGGAAAAATTATTTAAAGAAGGTTTGGTGCTCTCTACCTGCAATCGTACTGAAATATATGGAGTTCCTCAAAAAGAGGGAATAACTCATTTTCATATTCAGGATTTTTTACAAAAAAATAAATCCGCCGGAGAACTAAAACCTGAACATTTCCAGAATCTTAGTTCACAGGAAGCCGTTAGACAGCTTTTTAATATCTCAACAGGAATAGATTCGATGTTAATAGGGGATAACCAGATTCTAAAACAGGTAAAGGATTCATTCCAGATAGCATCAGAAACACACTTTGCCGGTTTTATGATGAAACGTGTTTTCGATGCGGCAATACATGCAGGTAAAAGAGCAATTACCGAAACAAGAATTAGCGACGGAGCTGTAACAGTCAGTTATGCGGCTGTTCAATTAATTGAAAAAATATTTTCGAACCTTAATAAAAAATCAGCATTGGTAATTGGCGCCGGGGAAACAGGCGAGATCGCAGCAAAGCATCTTAGAGATAAAAACATTGGCAAGCTCAGCATCACCAACAGAACTGTTGAGAAAGCTAAGACACTTGCAGAAAAACTTCATGCGGAAGTTTTACCTTTTCCCGATTATATAAATTCACTTCATAAATACGATGTTATAATCAGTGCAACAAGTTCGCCTGAAATTCTGCTTCATAAAGATGTCTTAGAAAAAACGATGAAGAAACGTAATTACGAATCGATGGTTTTGATGGATATTGCGGTCCCGAGAGATATCGATCCGGAAACAAAAAAAATTGATTATGTCTTCTACCACGATATTGATTCTTTAAACATTATCGTTGAACAAAATTTATCCAGGCGTAAAGCCGAGATTCCAAAAGTTGAAAAAATTGTTGAGGAGGAGTTGGCAAACTTATTCGAATGGTATAACTCGCTTCAGGCAGGTCCAACAATTAAAAGCATAAGAGATCTGTTTGAAGAAATACGCGCGGAAGAGGTTGAAAAAAACATTAACCGCTTTTCATCAGATGATAGAGAAAAACTTGAAATAGTTACCAAAAGAATTATAAACAAAATACTTCATCATCCAACAACTCTTCTTAGAAAAAAAGGTGATAATACTTCAGGTGCAGATGAATCGGCTTCTAAAATTGGAATTATAAGAGAACTGTTTGGAATAGATAAAAAAGATGATGATGAGAAATTATCTTGAAAAATTATTTACAGGATTTAGCATTGTACAATAAAATAATAATCGGTTCTCGTGGAAGTGACTTGGCTTTATGGCAGGCAAATTTCATTAAAAAGCAGCTTGAAAAGAAAAACAAGAACCTTAAGGTTGATATAAAGGTGATAAAAACTAAAGGAGATAAAATCCTTGATGTTGCTCTTTCAAAAATTGGAGACCGTAGTCTCTTCACAAAGGAGCTTGAAGTAGAACTGCTTGCAAACAAAATTGACCTTGCTGTTCACAGTTTAAAGGATCTTCAGACAGAAATACCAAAAGGTTTGATGCTTGCTGCTGTTACTAAACGTCATAATGTAGAAGATGTCCTTATCGCCCACAGGAAAGGAACTACAATTGAAAATTTAAAAGAAGGTGCCGTGGTTGCAACCGGTTCTTTAAGAAGAAAGTGCCAGCTAATGCATCTTCGCCCGGATATTAAAGTTGTTGATCTTAGAGGAAATGTTCCATCAAGGATAAAAAAATTTTTAGAGTCTAACTGGGATGCGATTATACTTGCACGAGCCGGCGTTGAAAGATTGAATCTTAAAAAATATATCTCGTCATACATAAAAACTGATTTGATTCTGCCGGCTGTTGGGCAGGGCGCACTAGGAATTGAAATTAACTCGGCAAACAAAAGAATATGGGAAATAATTCAATCGGTAAATGATGAAACAACTTTTAGTGAGGTAAGTGCTGAGCGGGCTTTGTTAAAAGAACTTGAGGGCGGCTGCCAGGTTCCAATTGGTGCACTGGCAGAAGTTAAGGCAAACGGTTTATACCTGGATGCTATGGTTGGATCGTTAGATGGTTCAATTACTTACAGGAAAAAAGTTAGAGGAAGTAAATTACAACCTGAAAAACTTGGCAAATCGCTTGCAAAAGATCTTAAAAAAGCGGGAGCAAAAATAATACTTGATGATATTTATAATACTTCGAGGGTTAAATGAAGAAAACATTTTTAATTGTTACAGCTCTGCTTGTTGGTTTCCTTATCTATTCGTGCAGCTGTTTAACTTGTGGAAGCAAGGAAGAAGCAAATGTTCCGCTGGATGTTTTAGAAAAAGCAGATTCTTTTATTGTTTCTAAAACCGGTGAACAATTCTTTAATAGTTACATAGCCATAGATTTTTTCAGAACAAAACATACCGCTCCTTACTACGAAATGGTTTACGAGTTGTACATCCCGGAAAAATCCTACGTTGATGCACTTATAAAATTCACTGTAGATTCTGTTGGAAATGTTGTGGAAAAAAGGGACATAATTGGAATTCCAAACTGCCGTTTTTATCCACTGGAGTGTGAGTTTAATATTGATGAACAATCAGCCAGGCAAATTGCTACAGATAATGGTTTGGAAGAAGGTATTAAGGAGTGGAAGGTTGGTTTTATATGGAATGCTAAATATGGAAAATACGTTTGGCATATTCTATCAACGCTTGAAGAAATGGAAGGTGAATTCGGTTACAAGGCAAAAGGTAAAGAACTGATTATAGATCCTTCAAACGGTGAAGTAATAGCTTTAAACGATTGGAACATAATGTGATCTTAAATGCAGATTGTTGAAAAGAAAGAAATAAAAAAGCAGAGGAAGCGGGAAAAAATAATTGATGCTGCGGCTGAATTATTTTCCCACAAGAGCTACCATGAGGTAATGATGGAAGATGTTGCCAAACTTATCTCGGTTGCAAAGGGTACCGTTTACAACTATTTCACCTCTAAGGAAGAATTATACTTTTCTATTATGCAATTGCGGATGGAAAAATTAATATCTTCACTTAAAGAAAAGATCGAATCGGAAGAAAACACTATTGATTCCCTTCGCTCCTTTACTACTCATCTTTATATGTTTATGATGAAGTACCAGAACTTCTTTCTTATTTATCAAAAAGAATCTTTAGATAATGATAATGCCCTTTCCGCTGATCTTGCAGCTCTTGAAAAACAACTTGCAGATATTATAACCGGCATCATTGTTCAGGGAAAAGCAGAGGGTGTATTCAGAAAAGTTGATGAAAAGTTTGCAGTAAGTTTAATCCTCGGTAGTATTTATGGGGCAGTTAAAAGCGGAATAGAAAATAAAATTGGTGATGAGGACAGAATAATTGAGAGAGACAGAGTTTTTGAATTTGTTTTGCATGGACTTTATGCCGGGTTCAATGATATTTCCGTATTGCCTTTAAAAGGTAAAACAATTGTAATAACAAGGACAATTGATCAATCAAAAGAAACAGCTACAGCATTAACAAAACTTGGTGCAAATGTTATTGTTTTTCCAACCCTGGAAATTCTACCTCCGGCAAGCTGGAAAAAGTTTGATGAAATAGTTTTGCTGCCGGATAAAATTGATTTTATTGTATTCACCTCAGCGCACGCTGTTAAGATGTTCAACATAAGATGCAATGAACTGAATGTTAATATGAACTTTAATAAAACAAAAGTTGTTTCTGTTGGAACTAAAACTTCTTCCGTTTGCGGCAAAGATAATATTCCTGTTCATATTGTACCTAAAAAGTTTAGCGCCGAAGGTGTGGTTGAAGAGTTGTCAAAGTATAACCTGAAAAATAAGGTTGTGTTTATTCCGCGTTCTGCAATTGGCAGGGAAGAGCTCCCCCACGGATTAAAAGACCTTGGAGCAATTATTAAATCTGTTCCGGTTTATAATGTATCTCTTCCCACCAAAGAAAATATTAAACCATTCGTTGAAGAACTTAAAAAAAATCAGCCCGATCTGTTCATCTTTACAAGTCCTTCTACATTCGAAAACTTTTTGCAAATAGAAAAAGTATCCAACCCGATAAATTATTTCAGCAAATTCGATGTTGCGGCAATAGGTCCAACCACCAGATTGAGCATTGAAAAGAAAAAGGTAGCCGTTAACATTATGCCGGATGAGTACACTATTGATGGGTTGATTAAAAAAATTACCAACTATTACAGCAACAAAAAAAAGTGATGGAGTTTATTTGAGCAATTTAAAAAATGATTTATTCTTAAGAGCATGTAAACGAAAACCTGTTGAGAGAACACCTATCTGGATAATGAGACAGGCAGGAAGATACTTACCGGAATACCGCGCTGTGCGTGAGAAACATGATTTTTTAACAGTGTGTAAAACACCGGAGCTTGCTGCCGAAGTTACAATTCAACCGGTTGATATTATTGGCGTAGATGCTGCAATTATTTTTTCGGATATCCTTGTAATACCCGAAGCAATGGGAATGCATCTTGAAATGCACGACGGAAGAGGTCCTGTTTTTCCCTCCCCCCTAAGAGATGAGCATGGAGAGAAAGACTTAAAAAAAATCACCCCAGAAAAGGATTTAAAATATGTTCTTGATGCACTTTCATTAACTAAAAAGGAATTGAATGGAAGTGTTCCGCTTATCGGTTTTAGTGGTGCACCGTGGACACTGCTTACTTACATGGTTGAAGGACAGGGATCAAAATCATTTTCCAGTGTTAAGAAACTAATTTATAATAACCCGGAACTGGCTCATAAAATTCTTGGCAAACTTACTGATGCAGTTGCTGATTACCTTTCGGCACAACTTGAAGCCGGAGCCGATGCTGTACAGATATTTGATACGTGGGCAGGGATTTTATCACCCAGAGATTATCTTGTATTTGCTCTACAGTATGTAGGCCAGCTAATTGCAAAAATCAAAAGAAAAAATCAGCCGGTAATTTATTTTCCCAAAGGTGTTCATTACAGGATGAGAACTACTGCAGATTGCGGTGCTGATGTTATTGGGGTTGATTGGACAATTGATATGACTAAAGCAAGGGATAAGATTGGAAGCAAAGTTGCAATCCAGGGAAACCTCGATCCAACTGTCCTTTATGCTGAACCAAGTTTTATAAAGAGAGAAGCAAAGAAAGTGCTTGATTCATTTGGAAAAGGAAATGGGCATATTTTTAACCTTGGTCATGGTATTCTTCCAGATGTTAATCCTGAGCATGCAAAAGTTTTGGTTGGGTTTGTTAAAGAAGAAAGTAAGAAATTTCATCAGTAAGAAAAAATGGAACACAGATGACACTGATCGGACGGATTTTCACTGATTTAGGAAACGGTCAAAATACTATCCTTAGTAAGGATTTTAATTGAATTGATTTTTTTATCTGTGTAGATCAGTAAAATCTCTGTCATCAGCGTTCTATTTAACTAAAACCTTTAATAATTAAGGTAACTAAGGATAAGGAAATTCAATGTTCGAAATAGATTTAAAGAAATTCAAAAAATATGATAAACCGGGACCACGCTATACTAGCTATCCCACAGCACCACAATTTAACGATACGTTCACCGGTAAAGATTATGTTGATGAAATTATAAAAACAAATAGCAGCGAAAAACATCCCGATCTTTCGCTCTACTTTCATCTTCCTTACTGCGATACGCTTTGCTATTTTTGCGGCTGTAACATGTTAATAAGCAGGAACCGCGATAGAATAAACGAGTATATAAATTATGTTAAAAAGGAAATTGACCTTCTTAAAAAGTACCTTTCGCCTGAAAGAAAAATTATCCAGCATCATTGGGGCGGAGGAACACCAACTCATCTTAATCCCGATGAAATAGCAAAGCTGGCTTCTTATATTAATAAGACATTCGATTTTAAAAAGGAGTCGGAAAATAGCTGCGAGATAGATCCACGGGAATTAACAAGAGCACACCTTGAAGCTTTACGCAATAACGGGTTTAACAGGATAAGCATGGGTGTTCAGGATTTTAATGAAAAAGTACAAACGGCAATAAACCGAATTCAGCCTGAAGATATTACACGGCAAACTGTGCAATGGGTAAGAGATCTTGAATTTAAAAGTATTAATCTCGATCTGATTTATGGACTTCCCTTTCAGACAGTTAAATCTTTTGCGGAAACTGTAGAAAAAATAATTGATATTTCTCCAGACAGAATTGCTGTATTTAATTATGCTCATGTTCCCTGGATGAAAAAACACCAGGAGCTTATCAAAAATGAAGATCTTCCTGCGCCGGAAGAAAAACTTGAGATTTTAAAAAATACAATTGAAATGCTTACGAACGACGGTTATGAATTTATTGGTATGGATCACTTTGCAAAACCGGATGATGAGTTGTCAATCGCATTAAAAGAAAAAAAATTATACAGGAACTTCCAGGGTTATAGCACAAACGCAGGCGCTGATCTTTATGCATTCGGCATTACATCAATTAGCCAGCTTAATAATATTTATGCACAGAACTATAAAACAGAAAAAGAATATTACAAAGCTCTTGATGACGAGGTGGTTCCAACTGCGAAGGGTTATAAGTTAAGTGAAGATGATCATATTCGTCGTGAAGTTATTATGAGGATAATGTGCGACTTTGAACTTAACTACAAATCAGTTGAAGATAAGTTTAACATTAACTTTAAAGAATATTTTGCACAGGGTTTAGAAAACCTTAAAGCATTTGAAAGTGATGGGCTTGCAACTATTTCCGACGATGGGTTTAAAATTAAAGATATGGGCAGACTGCTTATAAGAAACATCGCCATAAATTTTGATGGCTACATAGAACGGAAAGAAGATAAAGCTAAATATTCGAGGACGGTTTAATCCGTCGGTTTATTCTTTGTTAAGGATTTACACTGAAAATGAATAGCTCAATTCTGTAAATTTGTAACTAAATAATTTAACTTCTGTGAATTTATGACAGATAAAAAAGTAGTTGTTATCGGAGCAGGAATTTCCGGCTTAACAGCCGCACACATTCTCCACAAAGTTGGTTACGATGTGACTGTCCTCGAAAAGAATGAGAAAGTCGGCGGTTCAATTGAAACTGTTGTTGAAAACGGAATGTTGTTTGACCGTGGACCAAACAGTGCGCTGGAAACTACGCCAATCATCGCTCAACTTGTTGAAGAGCTTAACCTTAAAGACCAGTTTGTTTATGCCAATAAAGAAGGAAATAAAAGATATATTTTGAAAGATAGTGAGCTGCACGCGCTGCCAATGTCTCCCCCGGCTTTTATAAAAACAAATCTGTTTTCCGGCAAAGCAAAATTAAGATTGATGAAAGAACCGTTTATCGGAAGATCAACTGACGGCTACTACCAGAGCATTGCTGAGTTTGTTACAAGACGACTTGGAAAAGAGTTTCTTGATTATGCAATCAATCCCTTTGTTGCAGGTGTTTATGCAGGTAACCCGGAAGACCTGAGTGTAAAATCCGCCTTCCCAAAACTTTATGCGCTGGAAGAAGATTATGGTGGACTGATTGTTGGCACAATAAGAAGCATTCGCAAAAGGAAAAAAAGAAAAGAACAATCTAAACAAAGCGCAAAGATGTTATCTTTTAAGGATGGTATGCAGATTCTCCCTAAAGCAATCGCAAAAAATCTTGGAAGACATGTTAAATTAAATGCTGATGTGGTTTCTATAAGAAAAACCGGGGATGGAAATTACGGGGTGACTTATAAAGATGACAAACAAACTCTTACTTTATTAGCAGATATTGTTCTGTCAACTATTCCTGCATACAAAGCTGGCGATCTGTTCGGTAATTTTGATGATAAGTTTAAAGATCATTGTGCCGATATTTACTACCCACCGGTTTTGGTAATCTATCTTGCCTACGATAAAAATGATGTTGCGCAGCCGCTGGATGGATTCGGATTTCTTGTCCCTTCAAAAGAAGGGAAATCTTTCCTTGGCGCAATCTGGAGCTCGGTTATTTTTCCAAACAGATCGAGTGAGGATACTGCGGCGTTTACACTTTTTGTTGGCGGCTCAAGAGATCCTGGTTTTGCTGATGATAATGAAGAAGCAGTTGTAAAAAGAGTAAGAAATGAATTTGAAGAAATAATGAAAATTAATGGCAAACCGGTTTACACATCAACCCGTTTCTGGGAGAAAGCAATACCGCAATACAAGCTTGGCTATGTAGAGCATGAAAATTATTTCGATCATTTTGAAAAAGAAAATAAAGGTATAATTATAAGCGGCAACTTCCGTGGCGGCATCTCGGTTGGCGATTGTATCAAGAATGCGGAATTAGTTGTTCAAAAAATTAAAAATTTACAATGAACAATTAACAATGTCTTTTAAGATATTTGAACAATCCGCACCATATGGGAATGCCGTATTAGACAAAAGTTTTGAGTTTTCTATCCGGATTATAAAACTATATCAGCATTTAAGAAAACGAGATACTTCAATAGATTCTCTTTTAAAACAGGTTTTGAGATCAGGAACGTCAATTGGTGCAAATATAACAGAAGCTCAAGGTGCCGGCTCCACTAAGGATTTTATTTATAAACTTCAGATATCTTTAAAGGAGGCAAGAGAAACCGAATACTGGCTGAGATTACTAAATGCAACCCACTATTTAAATCAAGATGAGTTTGAGAGTATTAATCCTGAATGCAAAGAAATTATAAAGCTGCTTACCGCAATTTTGAAAAAATTGAAAATTTAACAAAATAATTTTTAATTATTCCTTGTTAATTGATAATTACAAAGAAGGAGAATAAATGAACGACAATAAATATAACTTTAAACGATTCCGAAGATTGCGTTACAATCCAATTGTAAGAGATATGATTAGAGAAACAGAACTTACAAAGAACGACCTGATCTATCCTCTGTTTGTAGTGCCGGGAGAAAATGTTAAGAATCCTGTAAAATCTATGCCGGGAGTATTCCAGCTATCTATTGATAAACTTGTTGAAGAATGTAAAGAAGTGAGGGAACTTGGCATTCCTGCTGCTATACTATTTGGAATTCCGGAACATAAAGATGAAAAAGGCTCGGAAGCTTACGCGCCGGATGGAATAATCCAGCGTGCAATCAGGGCGATTAAACAAGAAGTAAACGATTTACTTATTATTACTGATGTTTGTTTATGCGAGTACACTTCACACGGGCATTGCGGATTATTAGATGGCGAAGAAATTTTAAATGATGAAACAATTACTCTCCTTGCAAAGGAAGCTGTGTCGCATGTTGAAGCAGGCGCAGATATGGTTGCCCCTTCCGATATGATGGACGGCAGAGTGTATGCAATAAGAAAAGCATTAGATTATAAAGGATTTACAAAAATTCCGATAATGAGTTATGCAGCAAAATATTCATCGGGATATTATGGTCCTTTCAGGGATGCTGCTGAATCAACTCCGGCATTTGGTGATAGAAAATCACACCAGATGGATATCGGGAATATTGATGAAGCAATAAGAGAAGTTGAAGCCGATATTGAAGAAGGCGCTGATATTGTAATGATTAAACCTGCAGGACCTTATCTCGACGTTATCCGGGAAGTTAAAAAGAAGTTCGGCATGCCTACTGCGGCTTACCAGGTTAGCGGTGAGTTTGCAATGATTAAAGCTGCCGGGCAGAACGATTGGATCGATGAAGAGCGTGTAATGATCGAATCGTTGGTTTCAATTAAGCGTGCCGGTGCCGATATGATACTAACATACTTCGCTAAAGATGTTGCAAAATGGATTTCAGCCAAAGGCTGATGAGCCTCCGGCTCAGATAATAACAGAAAATAAAATGAGAAGAGTGCAAGACATTCTTGTTGTCCGCCAGCACAATCAAATTGGGGATATGCTTTGTTCGCTATATTTATATGCTGCACTAAAGAAAAAATATCCGGGCTCAAGAATTACTCTGGTTGCAGCAAAAACTAATTATGAAATCCCTTTCAGCAAAATAAACCCCTTTCTTGATCGGGTGCTAATCCTTGACCGATCATCTTTAAAAAAAACAATCGGGTTCTACAAAGAATTACGAAAAACAAAATACCAGATTGGAATTGTGCCTTCAACAATTAAAGTTTCAAGAACTTCTCATATAATTAATTTCTTATCCGGCGCCAAATCCAGGGTAGGGGTAAAATCAATCAACGGAGTAAAAAACAGATCCAGTTACTTCTTAAATATAAAATCGGACTTTATGTGGGAGGGAATTCATCAACTTGAACGAAATCTGGATATTGTGAAGCAAGTTGGATGTAACTTATCGGAAGAAGAAAAGAATTCATTAATGTTTCAATTCTCAAGTGATGAAATTAGTGAAGCTAAAAAATTTATTAAAGAAAATTTTCCAGAGGAGAGTAAAAAAATAATCGGTTTTCACCCCGGAGCAGGAAAAGAAGAAAATATGTGGGAAACAAACCATTTTATAGGGTTGATAAAGAATGTTTACAATAAGTTTCACAACTATGTTCTACTAACTTCGGGATGGACGGATGATGCTACAATTAGTGAAGTTGAGACTGAATTAAAAAACTCCGGTATAGATTACAAAGTTTTACATAACCATCCTGTTAAAAAGCTTGGTGCAATTCTTTCTTTAATAGATCTTTACATAACAAACGACACGGGGACAATGCACATCGCAGGATTTTCCGATGCAAAAATAATTTCTCTTTTCGGACCAACAAATCTAAAAGAGTGGGCGCCAAAAGGGAAAAATCAATTGTATATTAAATCGAAAACGAATAATATTAATGATATTACTGTTGATGATGTTTGCCATAAAGCAGAATCATTTCTGGCTAAAATTAATGGAGATAAAAAATGAAATACCGTAAACTTGGAAAATCAGATATAGAAGTTTCCGAAATATCACTAGGATGCTGGACGATGGGCGGACTAAACTGGGTGGATGGGCAGCCAAACGGTTGGGCAAATGTTGATGAGAATGAAATTTCCGAAGCAATAAATTACGCAATCGATCAGGGTGTTAACCACTTTGACAATGCAGATGTTTACGGTAACGGCAGGGCCGAAAGAATGTTGGCGCGAATACTTGGTGACAGAACAAATAATTTTATAATTGCTACCAAGGTTGGCTGGTTTCCCGGTACTGCTGCGCATGCCTTTGAACCCGCTCATATCCGTCATCAATGTGAACAATCACTGATCAATTTAAAAAGAAATTACATAGACATTTACTATTTTCATCATGGACACTTTGGCGATAGCGATGAATACCTTGATGATGCGGTTGAGGTAATGTATCGCTTAAAAGAAGAGGGGAAGATAAGGATAATTGGGCAGTCTGCTTATTCACACGAGGATTTTCAAAAACTCGTTCCAAAAGTGAAGCCGGAGGTGCTGCAAAGCTGGGCTAATGCAATGGAACCGGTATTTATTGAAGAGGGTACCCCGGCGAGAAACCTGATGGATGAAAATAATATTTCGTTTGTTGCCTTCAGACCTTTGGGGCAGGGACTCCTCCTAGATAAGTACAGCAAAGATAATCCGCCAAAATTTGAAGATGGAGATCATCGTAAAGGAATAGAAAGATTTTCTGTTGAAAGCCTTGCCAACCTGGAGCCAAAAATTGCAAAACTTAAAGAAAAATTTGGTTCAAACGTTGAAGATTTAGCGAGAGCTGCGCAGCAATACCTGCTGCACTATCCAATAATGGGTGCCGTAATTCCCGGCTTCAGAAATCTTA
>CAZPSY010000025.1:0-13330 GCA_964589295.1 uncultured Ignavibacteriaceae bacterium | reverse complement strand
TAATCCTCTAAAGTAAAACCAATTTTTATTGTAACCTGATGATATGCAACAACGTTGTTTTCAATGTAACCTCTTGTTTCGGTTACAACATACCATCTCATATTGCGTACAGTGGTTGCAGCTTTAGTAAGCGCATTTTGTATTGCTTCTTCAATACTGGTTTTTGAGGAACCGGTTAATTCAATATGTTTATAAACGTGTTCTGGCATTTAATTTACCTTTCTGTTTTTTATTGTGATTATTATAAAGCTAATAATAATAAGTTGACTAATAAATTACAATTAATATGATATCGGAAACTTAATTTAATATTAATCATCATATATATTTGAATTAAAAATATTTCTGAAAGGATAATCATGGCAACTTCAAAAGCATACTTAAAACAAATAAAGGGAATTTCATTTGCAGGTAGAACTGATTCAAATCACTGGATTACAATGGATGGACCGGAAAATTTTGGCGGGAGCGATGCGGGAATAAGACCAAAAGAATTACTTCTTCTTAGTCTGGCTGGCTGCACCGCAAGTGATGTAATTTCGATTCTTCAGAAGAAGCGCGTAAAATTGGATGACTTCGAAATAAATATTTCTGCAGATATGACCGAAGAGCACCCAAAAGTATATTCAAAAATAGATTTGGAATATGTGTTTTATGGTAAGGATATAAAAGCTAGCGATGTTGAAAGAGCAATCGAACTCTCGCAAACTACATATTGCGGAGTAACTGCAATGTTTAAAAAAGCAATGAAAATAAACCACACTTATAGAATTGAAGAAACAAAGTAATTATTGTTCGCACGGTCATTCTGAGCCTGCCTGCCGTCAGGCAGGCGCAGCGAAGAATCTATTGATTAAATTTTCTATAAAGATTCTTCACATCGCAAATGCTCGTTCAGAATGACGGAAAACCTCACCAGTTAATTTTTCTGATACAATCCGATTGTACTTCCATCGGGATCGGTAATTAATGCATACCAACCCATTGCGGGGATTACTGTTTTCTCTCTTTTAACTTTACCACTGTTTTCCTTTGCTTTTTTTAGGACCTCATCTATATTGGTTATGTTAACGTGGAAGACTATAGTATCCCCTACAGTAACACTTTCTACTTTTCGTAGTCCAACCATTATTCCTTTATGATTATTAAAAAGCAAGTAACCTTTTCCAAATGCTTTAAATTCCCAGCCAAACACTTTTTTAAGAAATAAACTTTCCCTATCTAAATCAGTTGCTGGAATTTCTACATGAGCGATTAAATGACCGGACATACTTTTAACCTTTGCTTTAGTGATACGTTAATAATTATTTTATTTAACTAAAAAATTATATTTAATTAACGGAACTATCAAGCACCATAAAGGAATAAAATGTTAAGCAACCAGGATTTTTTCGATGAGCTTTCAGTTCAATACGATTCAATGATTCCGTTTGAGAAAGCAGTAGAGCTAAAAAAGAAATTATTCAAAAATATTTTGAGGGATAATCACAAAACTATTGCAGATATAGGATGCGGTACAGGAAGCGATTCAATTGCTCTTGCGGAGATGAGATACAGGGTAAAATCTTTCGATCCTTCTGCCCAAATGTTAGAGAAGGCAAAGTTAAATGCTAGGAGTAGAGGATTAAATTTAGATTCCTATCAATTCGGTGCTTCACAAATTCCAGATAACTTTAATGGAATTTTCGATATAGTAATTTCGATTGGAAATACATTTGCAAATATTGAAAAAGAATCATTTCAACCATCAGTTAAAAAATGTTACGATTTATTAAAAGAGCAGGGAAGTCTCTTCATCCAGGTTCTTAATTATAAAATGATCCTTAAAGAAAAAAAGCGAATTGTGAACATTACAGAGAGTGAAGAGCATTTCTTCATCCGTTTTTATGATTTTATTAATGATGAAATAAAATTCAATATTCTTAAATTTTTCAAAGCTAATCCAAAAGAAAATAATCTGATTACAACTTCAGTTTATCCTTATTCAGCCAAAGATTTCAATAATTCACTTCTTGAAGCTGGTTTTAAGTCTATAAAGCTATATTCAGAATCGAACAAAAATGAATTTAAAGAAGATACCTCGAAAGATCTTTTTATTGAAGCAGCTAAAAACTGACCCTATTTTACTACCAAAATTTGTGATATAGATCAACGTCATTGAACCTTTTATCAAATAAGTATTGACTTCATGAATATTATGTATTATGTTTTGAACAAACGTTCAGTCAAAAAATATGTCACCGAGAACAAAACATCAATTTAAAGTGATTAGGGAAACAAGTAAGGAGAAGATTCTCAAGGTAGCGCTTGAACTATTTGCTAAAAACGGATATCACGCAACATCAATTTCTAAAATTGCTCAAAAGGCAAAAATTTCAAAGGGTTTGATGTATAACTACTTTGCCAGCAAAGAGAAACTCCTTGATGAAATAATCCAGAAAGGTTTCAATTCACTTGCAGAACTTGAATTTAAAGCTAAAAAGGGAGTTAATCCTGAAAAGCAACTCGAAGATTTTGTTGATTCGGTTTTGGATAATCTTTATTCGAACATTACTTATTGGCAGCTCTACCTTGCTTTGCTTGTTCATCCTGAAATTCAGAAAAAATTTGAAAAGAAAATGCAGCAATTCAGAGATGAGTTTGTTGGAGAATTAGCTTCACTTTTTAGAAAATTAAAAGTAAAAAATCCTGAATTAGAAGCATTCCTGTTGGGAACTTTCTTCGACGGGCTTGTACTTAATTTTATGGTTGCTGAAGATTTATTCCCGGTTAAAAAAATTAAGGAAGCACTTTTAAATAAATATATAAAAAGAGATCGTTCACCAATTAAAAGAAAGTAAAAAATGAAACGCGTACTAATTGCTGGTACAACCGGTTATCTAGGTGGTTATGTAGTTAAGGAGTTTAAGAAGCAAGGATTTTGGGTGCGTGCTTTGGCAAGAAATGAAAAAAAGCTTGAAAAACTCAATGAATATATTGATGAGAAATTTATAGGCGAAATAACTGACTCAAATTCGTTAGCAGGAATATGCAAAGATATAGATATTGTGTTTTCATCTGTTGGAATTACAAAACAAAAAGATGGTTTAACATATATGGATGTTGACTATCAAGGAAACATGAATCTTCTGGAAGAAGCTAAGAAAGAAGGAGTTCAAAAATTTATTTTTGTATCGGTATTCAATGCAGAAAATATGAAAAATTTAAAGGGTATTCAGGCTAAAGTAAAATTTGAAGAGAAATTGAAACAGTCCGGATTAGATTATTCAATTATTAACCCCAACGGATTTTTTTCAGATATGCTGGAATATTTGCAAATGGCTAAAAAAGGAAGAGGTTATGTATTTGGTTCCGGCAAGAATAAAATAAATCCTATTCATGGTGAAGATTTAGCAAAAATTTGCGTTAACGCTGCTGCTGGTGATGAAAAAGAAATAAATGTTGGAGGTCCTGATATACTAACGCACAATGAGATTTTAACAATTGCGTTTAAATCTCAAAATAAAAAAATAAAGATCTCACGGATTCCAATTTGGATAAGAAATTTTCTTTTAGCAATGCTAAGAATTTTTACGCCTGTAAAAACCTATGGTTCCTTAGAATTTTTTATGACTGTTCTTGCAATGGATTTAGTTGCTCCAAGTTATGGAAAACATCATTTAAAGGATTTCTTTTTAGAAAATAAAGACAAATTATAGATGAAGATAAAACGTTATAATAATTCTGAATACCATTTATGTCATAAAATAATTGAAAGAATTAAAAGATGACCAAACAAAAAGTGAAAAAAATATTTCCAATATTAACTCTTGTTATATTTCTTACATCAATTATGACTGCACAGGATGCTAAAGAGATAATTGCAAAATCAGATGAGTTGATAAAATCCAAAAGCAGTTTTGCGGAAGTATCTATGACAATTATTAAAACAGATTGGAGCCGTACTGTTGGAATGAAGATGTGGGCACTCGAACCGGATTATGCAATAATTTACATAACTGAACCGGCAAGAGATAAAGGCAGCGTTACTCTTAAACGTAAAAAAGAAGTTTGGAACTGGATACCAACTGCACAAAAGGTAATTAAAATTCCACCTTCGATGATGTTGCAATCATGGATGGGATCGGATTTTTCTAACGACGACCTGGTAAAAGAATCATCTTTAGTAAATGATTACACACACACTATTGTTGGTGAGGAAAAATTTATCGGTTATGATTGTTATAAAATTGAATCTATTCCAAACCCTGATGCAGGGGTGGTTTGGGGAAGGTTATTAACATGGATTTCTAAAGAAGAATACTTCCAGCTTAAAGTAGAATTTTACGATGAAGATGATTTTATCGTAAAAAGTTACCTCGGCTCTGATATAAAAGAACTGGGCGGCAGAACAATCCCTGCACACTGGGAGATGGTTCCAGTTGACAGACCTGGCGAAAAAACCATCTTCGATTACCATGAGATTGAATTCAATTACAATGTAAACGAATCATTTTTCTCTGAACAAAACATGAAACGGGTTAGGTAAGATGAACACTTATTTTCACTTAGCATGGAGAAATCTCTGGCGCAATAAGCGGCGTACATTAATTGCATCGGCTTCTGTGTTTTTTGCTGTTTTTTTTGCTCTGGCAATGCGCTCGATGCAGGAAGGTTCATACGATTATATGGTGGATGCTTCGGTAAGTATGTACACCGGTTATATCCAGGTTCATGCAAAAGAATATTGGGATAAGCGTTCAATTGATAAAAGCATGGAGCTATCTTCAACTAAGATTGAACAAATAGATTCAATAGGACATATCACACTTGTTACACCGCGGTTGGAATCGTTCAGTTTAATCTCTTATGGAAATGTAACAAAAGTTGCATCCGTAGTGGGGATTGATCCTGAAAAAGAAAATTTAATGACCAACCTAAAAAGTAAACTTATATCCGGAGTTTATCTCGCTGATAATTCAGAAGGTGTAATGATTGCTGAAGGACTTGCAAAATCATTAAAAGTTGAAATTGGAGACAGCGTTGTTTTATACGGACAGGGCTATCACGGTGTCACAGCTGCTGCACAGGTTCAGGTTGATGGAATAGTTAAGTTTACTCTTCCTGCGCTGAACAAATCAATGGTCTATCTTAGTTTGGAATATTCTCAGTGGCTTTATTCGGCAACAAACAGAATTACTTCACTTTCATTAATGATTGATGAAGCGAGTGAATTAGATGAAGTTCATTCAGAGGTTAGTAATTTATTTAACGAAAAATATGAAGTGATGACATGGCCCGAGTTGATGCCTGAGCTTGTTCAGGGTATTGAAGTGGATAATGCCGGCGGAATTATTATGCTGGGGATTCTTTATGTAATTATTGGTTTTGGAATATTTGGAACAGTGATGATGATGACTGCAGAGAGAACAAAGGAATTCGGAATTTTAATTTCTGTGGGAATGAAAAAATGGAGGTTGAGCCTTGTTTCTTTACTCGAGTCGCTCTTCCTTTCGTTTATAGGTGTTTTAGCTGGAATAATTGTAAGCATTCCTATTTTGTATTACTTAAATCAAAATCCAATTCCACTTACTGGCGAGATGGCAGAGTTAATGCTAAAGTTTGGATTGGATCCTATTGTGCCGTTCAGGTTTGCACCAAACATTTTTATAGATCAGTTTTTAACAGTGATTATTATAGCTATGATATCGGCACTTTACCCATTATCATTTATTAGAAAATTAAATCCTGTTAAAGCTATTAGAAAGTAATTTATCCGCTCCGGCGGAAAGGAGATAAAAAGTAATGTTACTTGCTCTTGCATGGAAAAATATTTGGCGTAATAAGAAAAGAAGCTTAATAATCCTTATTGCTATTACATTGGGTTTATGGGCAGGATTATTTTCGGTTGCAGTTATGATCGGTTCGTGGGATACAACAGTAAACTCAACAATCGACAGAAACTTAAGCCATATTCAAATTCATACTAAAGAATTTAAAGATGAAAGTTTAATCTCTTTTTTCATTCCTGATGGAAATAATATATCAGATGAGATAAGTGAACTTAAAGAAGTTAAAGATGTTTCTGCAAGAGTTCTGATTGAAGGGATGGCTTCATCACCAAGCTCTTCGCGCGGTGTTAATATTATAGGCATCGATCCTGATCGTGAAAAAAATGTAACAACCATTGCAAATTACATGGTGGAAGGGGAATACTTTAACGGGATAAAAAGAAATCCAATTCTTGTCGGTAAGAAACTCGCTGACAAACTTGGATTGAAGTTACATTCTAAAATTGTTTTAAGTTTTCAAAGTGTTGATACAACCCTAACTTATGCAGCTTTCAGGATTGTGGGAATTTACAAAACCGAATCAACACCTTTTGATGAAGCTCATATTTTTGTTAGAAAATCCGACCTTTACAAAACCATGAACAGCCAGCCGATTATTAATGAGATAGCCATCAGGTTAAACTCTTCAGAAGACCTGGATACAACCTATGCAACTCTTAAGGAGAATTATTCTTCACTTTATGTTGAAAGCTGGAAAGACCTTGCCCCGGAACTTGAAATGACCTACGAGTTTCTGATCGTCGAAATGCAAATATTTTTAGGAATAATTTTAGCTGCACTATTGTTTGGAATAACAAACACTATGCTTATGTCTGTTTTGGATCGTGTAAGAGAATTTGGTGTGCTGATTGCAGTTGGTATGAAGAGGATAAGAGTATTTTTGCTGATAATGATTGAAACAATAATTCTATCACTCTTTGGGGGTATTATTGGAATGGCTCTTGGAACTTTTACCATCTGGTATTTTTCAGATAAGGGAATTGATCTTTCATTATTTTCCGAGGGCTTATCTGCATGGGGAATGCCAACTGTTTTGTACCCGATTTTACCACTCTACTTTTACGGTGTGCTAACCACGATGATAATTATAACTGGAATTCTTGCAGCAGTCTATCCTTCAATTAAAACAATAAAACTTCGTCCTGCTGATGCAATAAGAACTTATGGATGATAAAAAGAAAATGATAAACAGGAGATAAAAATTATGGCGCTTATAGAATTAAAAAAAGTTTCAAAAATATATGATGACAATGCTGTGCCTGTTCGCGCAGTAAATGAAGTTGATTTAAAAATTGAACCGGGGGAATTTACTGCTATTGTTGGTCCATCCGGTTCAGGTAAAACCACGCTGTTAAATGTAATTGGCGGCTTGGATAATCCAACTTCCGGAACTATTATTATTGATGGTACAGATATCTCAACTTTTAAAACAGATCAGATGATAAGTTTTCGCCTTCATAATATCGGTTTTGTTTTCCAGGCGTACAACCTTATTCCTGTTTTTACAGCAAAAGAAAATGTTGAATTCATTATGCTTCTGCAAGGAATTCCGAAAGAAGAGAGAGAGAAAAAAGCAATTGAATTATTGGAATCAGTAGATCTTGGTAATAGGGTAAATAGCAAACCTACGGAACTCTCCGGCGGGCAGCAGCAAAGGGTTGCGGTGGCACGTGCGCTGGCTTCAAAACCATCTTTTGTTTTGGCAGATGAACCTACAGCTAATCTCGATTCTGTAACTGCAAATAATCTTTTGGATATTATGGAAAAACTTAATAAAGATCATCAAATGACTTTTGTATTTTCAACTCATGATGCGCGTGTAATAAAAAGAGCGCACAGAGTTGTAACGCTTAGAGATGGTGCAATCGAATCGGACCTGTCTACCGGACAGGTAGGTGTGGAAAAAGAAAAAATAACTACAGATGAAAATTAAACTTTTCTTCTTTTTTGTTTTTTTACCGATTGTAATTTTAAATGCGCAACTATCTTCTTTTGAATATAACGGTTATGCAAAATATCTTTTCAGTTCTTCAAAATCATCAAGCCTTAATGATCGCTTGAATGATCATCTTCTTCATTCAAGATTTAACTCAAAATGGTATGCCACTGATGCTATAACTGTGGCGCTCGAATTAAGATTCAGGGCTTTTTATGGAGAGTCTGTAGAAAAAATTCCATCCTTCAAAGAATTTATTCAAACTCCCAGGGATTATGTTAAGCTTGATGCGTTTTTATGGGAATCAAAAAAATATTTAGGATATCTGGAAGTTGACAGGTTGTGGTTAGATTGGTACACACGGGATTTACAGGTGACAGTTGGAAGGCAAAGGGTAGCGTGGGGAACTTCCTGGGTTTGGAATCCAACCGATATTTTTAACCCGCTCGATGTTTTGGATTTTGATTATGAAGAACGTCCCGCCACAGACGCAATTAGATTACAATATTATACGGGTGCAGTAACAAAACTGGATATCGCTTTCAAACCTGCCAAAGATGCTGATAACCAGATTCTTGCAGGCTTGTGGAGCATTAATAAATGGAATTACGATTTTAATTTTATTGCCGGAATTAGATTTAAAAGATGGCTCACTGGATTCAGCTGGGCAGGCGATATTCTTAACGCAGGGTTCAGGGGAGAAGTTCTTGTAAGCAAGGCACCCAATAAACCGGATACTAATTCAATTTACATTTCTTTGGGTGAATCGTCTCTCTCTTCGTTTGATAAGCCAATGATCTCAGCTTCACTCTCAGGTGATTATACTTTTCCTAACACTTTCTACATTCATACAGAAATTCTTTACAACAATAATGCAAAAACTGCTAACACATTTCTTTTCTTACCAGAAGCATATAGTTTGGGTATGCTAACTGCTGCAAAATGGTCAATCTATCAAGAATTTGCACACGACATAACTCCGCTTTTAAGAGGAACACTTTTCGGAATCTTCAATCCTAATGATAAATCTTTTGTAGTTATACCATCCATAAGCTATTCTGTTATAACAAACCTGGATGCTTTCCTGCTGGGAATGTTCTTTAATGGAAATCAATTATCTGAATTTGGAGAGTATGGAACGACAATATATGTTCGTTTTAAGTACTCTTTTTAGCCAAATGTTAATAATTTCTTTTAATATTTAAAACGTTTTTCTTGTAAGAATATCCTATTTTTATTAAGTTATAATCTGTTAATACAACACAAGATTATCTTCGGGTTAAAGAACTGATTTTTAAAGACAAAATCCGTAGATGATAGAAAATTTGTATTTTAGTAAAACTATTGAATGTGAGGGCATTTCAGTATTTTAACTAATTAGGATTTCAAAGCAATATAAACTAATATACTAAGGAGGCAGTATGTCTAAGAAAATTCTAACGTTATTGTTACTTTCTTTTCTCTTCATTATGTGGGGATGTGACAAACCCGGGGAAAACAATAAATCCGATGAACCCACCGATGAGACTTCTTCACGAGATGTTGATAAAGATAATGATGATAAGGATACTAAAACCGGTATAAAAGGTTTAGATGATTTTGTAGATAATATGAAAGAGATGCAGGAAAATTTTGAAGAGGGAAAAGAGGTTGAAACCTTAAATTTCAGAGAGTTAAAAGCTTTACTTCCTGCAGAACTGGATGGCTTAAAGAGAACCAGCGCAAGCGGTGAAAAAACAAATGCATTTGGTATGAATGTTTCGAAAGCTGAAGGCGAATTCAAATCGGAAGATAATTCCAGCAGAATAAAAATCACCATTGTTGATATGGGAAGCATGAGAGGTTTTGCTGGGTTAGCGGCTTTTGGGTGGACAATGACTGAGATTGATAAAGAAACTGAGCATGGTTATGAGCGGACTATAGAGTACAAAGGATGTAAAGGAATTGAAGAGTATGATAACGAAAGGAATTATGGCAAAAAGGAAATAATGGCAGCAAAAAGAGTTATGGTTACGGTTGAGGGATATAACGTAACCAAGGAAGCAATTGACGATGCAATGGATGAGGTTGATATCGATGAGTTGGAACAAATGACGAAGGTATCTGAAATAGATAATAGAGAAAAATAAAAATTAAACAGGAATTTCACTTTCACTAACTTTATAAGGAGTTTAATATGAGCCTTATTGACAGAGCTAAGAACATTATGCTATCCCCTAAAACAGAATGGGAAGCTGTTGCAAACGAGGAACCGAATGTCCAGCAGATACTTACATCCTATGTTTTACCGCTGGCACTCATTCCTGCAGTTGCTATATTAATCGGATGGGGTGTTATTGGTATGTGGGGATTTACATCGTTTAACTATGGTATAGCCGTAGCATTAGTTCAATTGCTTAATGCTTTTATAGCTGTTCTTGTAACTGCATTTGTTATTGATGCTCTTGCACCAAGTTTTGGATCTCAGAAGAATTTTGGCAAAGCTTTGCAGCTTGTTGCTTATTCGATGACTCCAGTATGGATAGCAGGCATTTTGAATATTATTCCAACAATAGGGTGGCTGGGAAGTTTAATCGGTTTGTATGGTCTTTACTTATTGTATCTTGGAATAGCTCCTTTGATGAAAACACCTGAAGATAAGAGGGTCGGATATCTTATTGTTTCAATTGTAATTCTTCTTGTTGTTTACTTTGTAATTGCAGCTATTCTAACAGCAATTTTATTTGCTGTTTTTGGATTAAGCGCCTTTACAGCTGCAAGATTTTAGTAATATGATTTACTATTAACTTAATGCCTGCCTGGAATAAACCGGGCAGGCATTTTTTATGATTAGAGTAGAACAATGGAGATTGTTTTTTTAGGAAAGATGTTTATTAATTTCTTCTACTTCTTCTTCGGCTTTAATCTTACTATAATAAATTAGTGCTTCTTTGAAATGTAGTTCGCTTTTAGCTTTATCCTTTATCTTTTCGAATAATATACCAAGTTCAAAATTGGTTTCTGCAAGGTTAAGCTGGTTACTAGCTTCTTTATTCAACCGGTGGCTTGTATAAAGATAGTTTTCTGCAACATGATAATCGCCTTTATTTCGTCTAATAATCCCTTTAATCCTGTAAACTTCCGCAATTGTTAGCTTGTCGTTTATTTTATAGGATACTTCCATCGCTTTGTCCGCAAAGGCATCTGCTAAATCGTAATCGTCTAACTGAGTATAAACGTATGCTTTACTAATATAGCCAATTCCAAGGGTTTGAAGGTAATTTGCCTGGCGCGAGGCATCAAGACTCAAATCAAATTCGCTCACAGCAGATGAATAATTTTTTGTTTTTGTATAAACCATTCCAAGGTTTTGTCTTATCTCTGCAATGCGTTTCAAGTCCCCAAGCTTTTCGAAAATTACTAAAGCACGCTTAAGGTAGGAAATTGCATTATCGAATTTTCCCATTATGTTATTAATAATTCCAAGGTTAATATCTATCTTACCAACCTCTAAACTATCTGTACTATCCTGCAAAGCACTAAGTGCATTTTCAAAGTGTTCATAAGCTCTTTCAAGATTGCCTTTATCGCCGTAAATAGTTCCATAAAGATTTTGGCACTGAGCACTTCCCCTATTATCATTATTTTCACTAAATAATTTTACCGCCATATTAAGGAAGCTAAAGCTTAATTCCCACCGGGCCTGCCTGCTGTATATTTCACCCAAAAACAGGTAAGCGTTTGCAGTAACATTGTGCATGGCGGGAACATCAATTGTAAGCGAGATTATCTTTTCGTGAATTTCTATTGCCGCGGCAAATTCCCCGGATGTAATGGTGGATTGTCCCATGTAAAGGAGAAGGTCAATAAATGTTTCTGAAGTAAGTTTTGATTCTGCAAATGTAATCAGTAGGTCTATCTGCGATTTGGTTTCTAAGCCGCCATCAATTTCAAAATCGATCTGGCTTTGAATCTCTTTATCTTTAAATTTACGCTTCGTTGCATCTTTATCCCCAAGATATAGTGCGGAGAATTCATCTGCATCATTTTCATTAAAAAAATTCTGAAGGATGTCTTCAATTATAGGATTTGTTTTAAACAAGCTATTGCTAACCTTTTAAATAAATATTACGGATTGATGCGCAGAATCATGCAATCCGGAAAAGCTTAGTACAATCAGTGTGCCATTTTAAGTTTCTGATTTTCATTGCTAAAAAATTTTAATTGATGAGATGGACAGTAAAATTTACGTAAAAGATTATGAAAAACTGCTAAAAACGTAAGTTTCTTTACTGTCCCATAATTGGATTTTTTAGTAAATGAGACACTTAAAGTTAAGAATTGTTTGGAAGCGGATAAAAATAAATTATTGGTACTAGCGGAAGGGAAATACTTAATAAACAGCTTGTAATAGAAAGATTAACTATGATTACTTATCAGATTGAGATAACTATTATATATAGATATTAATAACGAACTTCTAAACTATTTAACAATTTTTGAAACTTGTTTGAAAACGTCTGTTCCACAAACATTTAATAATTCAAATAGAATTGATTCTGTTGTTGTAACCTCTGCACCATGATGTCTCATTCGACTTATTGCAATGTTGTAATCTTTTTCATTCCTGGATGAAACTGCATCTGCTGCCAGGTTAACCTGGAAACTGTTTTCAATTAAATCCAGAACAGTTTGCTGAACACAAACATGAGATTCAATTCCACAAACTACTATTTGAGAATGAAATTTTGTATGAAAAGTGTTGAATAGGTCGCCTGCACCAGAACAACTAAATGTCATCTTTTCAATTGGTTTAATTCCATCAAGTTCATTTACAATTTGCTCTTCAGTTGGTCCAAGTCCTTTAGGGTATTGTTCAGTATAATAAATTGGTAAACTCATTGCTTTGAAACCCTTAATAAGCTTCAAAGTATTTTCAACAACCAGTTCATAATCTTTTATAACGGGCAAAATCCTTTTTTGGATATCAATTATAAGCAAGCATGTATTTTCTGCTTTTAAAAGTTTGTTAAATCGGTTTACTTCTTTACTCATAATTCTTCGTTAATTATTAATAAATCTTCTTCATTCCGTATTTTCCGCAGGAATACATCATTAAAATGCTTGAAAGATCTACCAGTGCTTTTTTCTGATCTTCCTCATAGATAACAAGATTGTAAACCTCCGCAATAAACCTCATTTTTTTAAGAAGATACTTTAGCTCAATATAAGTTGGAGTTCCATGCCAGTAAGCGACATGTTCAATTATCATCTTTTCATTTCTCCTTAAGAATTCATTAAGAGAAATTACGTAATAGGAGTTTGAAGTCATCGGTCTGCAGATGGAAGTAAGATCGTTAAAATAACTATCCCATTGTTTTGCAAGATCACTGTTCTTTTTTTGCATTACGTATCTTGCTTTAGCCAGAGTGAATTTCGCTTTTGTAAAAGTCTTAAAATTGGGAATAAGAGCGTATCCATCGTAACTTCTAAAATAGGAACTTTCAGGGTCATCATATTTCCATCGGCGGGTAAGCTGGTTTGCGGAATATATATTAATCACCTTATCAAACTTACTATCAAC
>CAZPSY010000024.1:0-13425 GCA_964589295.1 uncultured Ignavibacteriaceae bacterium | reverse complement strand
GCTAACATCAATATTAATGTTCTTACTTTTTGCATCACCAATTTTTATTATTACAGTAGTTATTGTTGGCATAGTTCTTCTTATTTTCATTATTGTAAAGATAAAAAGATGAAGCTAAAAGTTCTTTAACCAAATATATTTTGCAAAGCCAAAACCCATTATCCTCAATATTTTTCTCAATCATCTTACCATACTTTTTAATTTTATCTATAATTTCATCCGCTTTATAAATCAAAACAAACTACAAATTTTCTCTTGGTAAATGCTTTATAGTGTTATTATTTGCACATACACACAATTATATCTAAATTTATTCAGACATTTGCAGGGAAAAAGAGAATCAAGGGAGTCAGTTTGTTATTGCGGAGTTTGCTCGTTTCAGGATTATTGTTAACAATTAGTGTAGTTTTTGCAAGCTATTCTTTTATTAATTCTCACTCCAACAACTCAAATCAAATTCCAAATTCAAGCTTAGAGATAAGGAAGTTAAACCTGCAAAGTGGAGATCTAATTTTCAGGAGGGGAACCAGCATTGAAAGTCAAATCGTTCTGCTCACCGATCAAAATTCCGAATATTCTCATGTTGGAATGATTTACAAAATTAACGGCAAGCTATTCGTTATTCATACTGTTCCTAAAGAAGATAATGCTGATCCCGGTTACATAAAACTTGAATCGATTGATGAATTCTTATCTGAAGGGAAAGCAGCCAGGGTGGCAGTTTACCGTCTTGTTCAAAATTTTCCTGATAAGCTAAACATCGCGAGCAGCTATGCATACAGTTGTTACTCTAACAAATACTGCTTTGATAACAATTATGACTTAGTGACTGACACCCAACTTTATTGCACAGAGTTGATATGGAAAGCATATAAACACGCAGGAATAGATCTTGTTTGCAAAAGGTTAAGAAATATTAATTTTATCATTACCCACAAAATTATGATAATGCCAAGTTCCATTATTGAAAGTGAATTATTGAAAAAGATTTACTCTAATTAATCATAAATCTCTATAAACAGAAAGGACTCTATTATGAAAACATTTAAACTTATAATTAACATTTCCATAATAACTTCGCTATTTACACTGGTATCTTGTGGTGAAGGTGGACTAGGAAGCAATTCACCCGGCGATGTAGTTAAAATTTCTGCCGGGAATATTGCAGATGAAAACTATGACGTGCTTGTTACTCATTATGTTAACAAAAATGGAGAGCCACTTAGTAAAGAAGAACAAGACAAAATAAAATCGATTATGCCAGAAGTAAAAAAAGAGATGGACAAAAAAGGAGGTTTAAAGGAAATTATAATTATTGAGGAGGCAATTTCTGAAGATGGCAGCACTGCCTCTGTAAAATCCCAACTAATATTTGGTAATGGTGAGAAGAGTGATGAGGATACAAGCAAATTGTTAAACGTGAATGGACAATGGAAAATTTTGTTTGATATAGGTGGTTAAAATAATATTAAGCCCCGGTTAATTTTTGGTTAGCCGGGGTTTTTAATTACTAAGACCACTAGCCTTATATAAATAATTTTTATAATATCAAAAACCATCATCCTCAATATTTTTCTCTGTTACTTCACCGTACTTTTTAATTTTGTCTCTTATCTCATCCGCTTTACCAATTAACACAAACTGCAA
This sequence comes from uncultured Ignavibacteriaceae bacterium, assembly GCA_964589295.1. GTDB lineage: Bacteria > Bacteroidota > Ignavibacteria > Ignavibacteriales > Ignavibacteriaceae > JAZGGS01. The sequence continues at coordinate 11,778 of CAZPSY010000024.1, read as the reverse complement.
GTTCTCTTTAGGGAAATATTTAGCGATAATCTCATTCGCCTTTTCAACTGTCATCGCATCAACATTCTTTTCAAAATTATTTATATATGAATCATCCAACCCGTAAAAATGCATTGTTGTTAGCAGATCAGCTAATTCACCCGAGGTTTCGTAATTCGGTGGAAATTGCCCTTTTAAATAATTCTTTGCTGAAGTAAGAGTTTCTTCATCAACTCCTTCTGTATGAAGCCGGTTAAGAACTTCCAGTGCAAGATCAATTGCTTCAGTAGTAGTTTCCGTTGCTGTAAACGTTGAGATAAAAAATGTACCTGTATTTTTATAATTGGAAAAACTACTTCTGGCACCGTACGTTAATCCGGCGTTAACTCTCAGCTCATCATTCAACCAGGAAGTAAATCTTCCGCCAAAGATTGTATTAATTACCTCGATTTGAGTTATATCAGGATTATTCCATGCAACTCCAAATCCACCAATTAAAAACGTTGTTTCGCGCGAATCATCTTTATTAACCAGCAGTAAACGGTTTCTATCAAGCAGCTTCATCTCCCTGCTTAGTTCGTAAGGCATTTGCAGCATTTCCATTTTTGGTGCCGGCTGGAAAAAACTTTCAATTTTTGATTTCATATCTGCACTGGAAAAGTCTCCAACCAAAACTAACCCCACGGAAGAAAGCTGGTAATGCATCCCGAAAAATGCCCGTAGTTCTTCAACTGTTAAATCACTAATTGTAGAGTTTGTACCTGCCACGGGATTCCCATAAGGATTTTCATCAAATAAAAATTTATTAAAATAACTTCTAACAACCCTGCGTGGAGATTCTTTATCCTGTTCAAGCTCAGCTAACCAGCGCTGTTTTCTTTTATCAAATTCATTTTTCGGAAAGCTGGGATTTGTTACAACATCAACATAAATTGGAAGAAGTTTATCAACATCATCTTTTTTGAAAGAGATATAAACTTCAGCGGCTTCCTGCCCTGCGTAACTGTTAATTGATGCGCCGAGAAAATCGAACGTTTCTTCTATCTGATCCTTCGAATAATTTTTTGAACCGAACAGAAGTGCTTCTGCGGTAAATGCTGCCAGCCCGCTTCTATCCTGATCCCAAACAGCACCTGCAGGAAATATAGCCGAGGCATAAATTAACGGAACCTCGTGCTGTTCCATTAAATATAAGGTTAAGCCGTTATCCAGGATATATTTTTCGTAAGGAGGAAGTTGGAATTGTGCATAGCTTATTGAGCTAATAGCAAAACAGAGAATGATTGTATGAACGAATGAATGTATGATTGAATTTTTCATTGTTCTACCTCCCCGGCTTGCATTATGCCTATTGTTCTGTTATTGGCAGTAAAATATTTTTGTGCAACTTTCTGAACATCTTCGGCAGTTACTTTTGCAAAATCCTGCGGTGCTGAAAAAAGTTTTTTATAATCTCCAAAAAATAAATCATACGTGCCGATTGTATTTGCTTTGCCGTTTATTGTTTCCATTGTATAATAGAACTCCATCAGCTTCTGGTTCTTTACTTTTTGCAATTCATCCGGTGTAACACCTTCGGTTATAATTTTATCAACTTCACTTAGCAATGCTGCTTCCACACTATCGGTTGAAACGCCCTTGCTGCATATTGCATAAAATGAAAAGAGAAACGGATCGAATGCATAGCTGTGATCAGTTCCCAAATCTATAGCAAGCTGGTTTTCATCAATAAGCGAAGAGTAAAGCCGCGAGGTTTTCCCGGAAGACAAAATAGATTCGAGTAAACTTAAAGCGTAATACTCTTCCGAATTTGTTTGCGGAACATGGTAAGAAATCATTAAATAAGGAGAAGGCACATCCCGCGTAATAAGCAATCTTTTTTCTCCAACCTGTTCCGGCTCTACCGTACGCATTTCTCTCGGTAAAGGTCCGCGCTCAATTGGCTCAAAATATTTTTTTGAGAGATTCTTAATCTCATCAAGTGTAACATCACCAACTATTACAACAACACAATTACTTGGTGAGTAATAAGTTTTAAAATATGTTTGAAGATCTTCCTTTGTCCAGCTTTTAATATCAGATTCATAACCTATTACAGGAATTTGATAAGGATGAGCAAAGAAAGCCGTTCCCTGAACCTGTTCCCACAACTGCCAGAGCGGATTATTCTCAAGTCCCGTGCTTCTTTCCGAAAGAATAACTCCCCTTTCGCTTTCAATCATCTTATCATCAAAATTAAGATTGGCTATTCTATCTGCTTCGAGATCAAAAATTACTTCCAGCGAACTGCTGGGAAACCAGTCTGTATAAACCGTAGCATTCTCCGAAGTGTATGCATTGTTTGCACCGCCGTTTGCTTCCATTGTTCTGTCAAACTCTTTTGGTCCGTACTTTTTCGCACCGTTGAACATCATATGCTCAAAAAAGTGTGAGATGCCGGTTATGCCGGGATACTCATTCCGCGATCCGACCTTCCAAAAAAAGTACATATTCGCATTCGGGATTGAGTGGTCTTCCAAAACCATTACCTTCAATCCGTTTTCTAATGTGAAGGTTTGAATGTCTTCAACTCCTGTCCCGGCTGGGCTATGCCCTGACGGATTGGTTTGTGCAAAACAAACAATGCTGAAGAATATAACGAATAAGATATGTTTCATTTATTGTTCCTTAACTTCTATGATAATTATCAATTTCAATTTAATGATTCTTTTTAAATAAAAATTTTATTGCTTTTTCTTAGCTCCTTTAACGTTCTTTTAAATCCCCTGCCTATAAATATAGTAAGGTTGTTCTCATAAGGTATTGCATATTTTACTTTATGTACTCCTGCTGCTTCTACCTTCTCTAAAGAAGTCAAATGGTCCTCAATTCTTCCGCCTATAATTATAATTGTTGTTGGGATTCCTGCCTCATCCCACCAGTACCAGTAACTGTTATGAGGAGAAACAACTTTCGGCAGAGGATATTTACTGCTGTAGTATTCAATCGCCCCTGCTTTACCGTAATTGCTGCAATATACAATCGTGTTGTTTCTTTCCTTTTCAGGGAGAGTTAAATAAACCTTTGAAACATCCTGTGCAAGCTCTTCCCAACCAAACATATCGGCGTAAAACTGCGGAAGCTCTTCAAGCTGGTGCCCCTCGCTGCTTGGGGGATCTACGCCAATCATAGATTGGTAGTCCTGAAAATTCTCGACTGCAATAAGTGGTCTTGCAAGCGGAGCGATAAATATTGCCACAATTATAACCTGCACAACAACGGCGTATTTAATCCAGCCCCGTTTTTTTGCAGAGCTCCATTTTTCCAGCATAACTGCACCGCCGGCAAATAATACCTGGTACGCTGCGGCAATATATTCTCCTTTGCTGTGAATATTTGCAACAAGAATTATGAAGGTTGTTAACCATATAAAACCTATGGCTCTGTATTGTTTAAAATCTTTTTTAAAGAAGTAAAAAATTATTCCCGACAGCCATATTAAAATTGCTGGTGGATTTAAAATCACAATCTGATCGAGTATAAATGAGATTGGTGTAAGCTCGCCATACTTTTGTGATGCTGCATTACGCATAAACTCAAGATGAGCTAAATCGTGGGTTATATTCCAGATAATGAACGGAGAAAATATTATTAACGCAATCAGAGCCGCTAAGTAGGGATATTTTGTTTTTAGATCTTTTCTAAGTGGGGTGAGAACTGTTCCGGCAAAAATACCTGCACCAAGCCAGAAAACGCTTGTTTTGTTCAGTAAACCCAACCCGAGAACAACCCCAAGAACTAACCAGAGTTTCGCATTTCCACCCTGAATAATTCTTAAAAAGATATAAGCAGAAGTAATCCAGAAAAAGAAATCGAATGTATTCATCGAGTAGATAGTGTTCATTCCCAGGAAAATTGGTGTAAGCATATACACAACGGTTGAAATAATAATTGCTGGTTTACCCCCGCCAAGCCTCATTGTAAACAAACCAATCATAAAAACAGTGGCAGAAGTAATGATTGCGGGGACAATTCTTATAACAAACAGTGCATCACCAAATATTGTTTTCCAAACAGTAAGAATATAAATTGAAAGCGGCGGATGATCAACGTAACCTAATTGTATCCTATTTGCACAGGCGAGATAATAAAGTTCATCCCTGAAAAAACCATACGCAAAAAACGCCTGTGTGATGAGATAGATAATTAAATTCAGAATGGCGATGAAGAATATTACATTAAGCAAATTATTCTTTGGAGGTTGGTTTTCTATTGGCATAACAGTAAAGCCCTTTAAGTTTTAGCAATAAAAAAATATGCAAATTATTATTTGGCACCAAGTGAGTTATCTGTTTAGTAAAAAGCGAACTATCACAACTGCTCATTGTGCAAATTTCTTTCTGATTTTCAACTGTACCAGTACTGCACCAACAGCCGCAACTGCCATCCCGATAATTTCCTGTAGCGTTATTCCTTCGCCAAGAAATATCCAAGCAAGAATTGCAATTTGTATTAGCATAGTTCCATTTATGATACTCGATTCCATAGCTGTTAATGTGCGCAGTGTGTAGTTCCAGATAACGAAGGCAACTGCAGTGTTTATAATTGCAAGCCATAAAAGATAAATAATATTTTGTGTGCTTATCGGAGGAAAACCCTGGAGAAGGATTCCAACTGCAAGAAGAATAAAAGAACCAAATCCCATGCTTATGACTGTAACAACAAATGGATTAAGCTTCCCCGTGCGGTTTATATCTCTTCCTAAAACTGCAGAAGAAGAGTTTGCAAGCACTCCAACTGTCATCACTATTATTCCAATTGTTTGTGATTCACTTAAAGATATTGGGAAGAAGTAAATCACTATTCCAACAATAAATAAGAGTGCGCCGCCCCATTGAAGGATTGTTGGGTATTCCTTCAGAAAAAAGATTGCCATCACTGCAACAACAATCGGTGTAAAGTTTAACCACAAGCTAACGGTTACAGCAGGAAGGAGCTGCAGCCCCATAAACATTGCTCCTTGTGTAAGCCCTATAAAGAGCAAACCATATAAGCTGAGTTTTAGCCATTCATTTTTATTAAGGGATATAATAGCCAACTTATTATTTTTAGTGAAGGCGAACGGAAGCAAACATAAAAATGCAAGTGAGTATCTTAATCCTGCATAAGTTAATGGTGGAATTTCTGCCAAGCCCCATTTTATCAAAATAAAAGAGGTTGACCATAGAAAGGTTACCAGTAGTGCAAGAAGAATGGCTTTTAGGTGTGATGGATGTTTCACACAACAAATATAAAAAGATTTGAAAATGAAGTCAGTGTATAATCATTTAATCAAATTTTATGGTGATTATCAATCTTATCCTGCGTTCCGCCAAAGATAATATCCGTAATATTGTCGGAAGATAAAAATTCGTGTGGAAATCCCATCTCAACTTTGCTCACTTCATCTAGTTTATTAAGCTGATCATCATTTAAAGTAAAGTTTAAGCATTCCAGATTATCTTTTAATTGCTTTTCAGTTTTTGCACCGATAATCGGAATTATTACCCCCGGCTGCTGCCTTACCCAGTTTAATGCAACTTGCGAAGCTGTTTTTCCGGTTTTTTTTGCAACTTTAATAACTTCGGCAGCCACTTTAAGTTTTTCATCACTAATTGATTTATAAATCTGTGCCCGTCCTGCTTCATCTCTTTTTTTGTTATACTTTCCTGTCAGTATTCCGCCATCCAAAACTCCCCATGGAGTTACGGCTATATCAAGTTTGCGCGCCATCGGAAGTAGTTCGCGCTCAACAGTTCTTTCCAGCAGACTGTATTTTATTTGTAATCCAACAAACTGTGTCCATCCTCTAAGTTCGGCGATAGCATTCATTCGCGATACAATCCAAGCCGGAGTATCAGAAATTCCTATGTATAAAATTTTTCCTGCACGAACCATATCATCCAGCGCACGAAGAACTTCTTCCTCTGGTGTTGTATAATCCCAGGCGTGCAGCCAGTATAGATCAATGTAATCGGTTTTCAATCTTTTTAAACTTGCATCAAGTGCCTGCACCATATTTTTACGATGGTTACCTGAAAAGTTTGGATCATCCCTTTTTGTAAAAAGCGTGTACTTTGTAGCAACAACAAAATGTTCTCTATCCGAAGCGATGAACTCGCCTACATATTTTTCAGAGGTACCTTCTGTGTACCTGTTTGCAGTATCAATAAAATTACCGCCTGCTTTTGCAAATACATCAAATACTTTTTTACTATCACTTTTACTAGAGCCCCATCCCCATTCTTCACCAAAGGTCATCGTACCAAGCGCAAGTTCTGAAACGCGTAAACCACTTTTACCAAATAGTTTGTATTGCATAATTAATCCTTATTTTATATTTGTGTTAAAATTATCTCCAAAATATTTACATATCAAGAGTAATTACTATCTGCTCACCAATTTTGTCTCAATTTAAATTAGTATAACCTTTGCTCATTTCCTGTTGGTACTTACAACACATTTTTCTTAATTTTAAATTGAATAGAGTAACAGAAATTTATATGAGCTGCAAATTCAAACTTTTTCTGGTAATTATTTTTATTAACGCCTGTACCGCACAGGATGATAAGTATAAAAGCGACCGGGAATCCATGGTAAACCTGCAAATCGAGAACAGGGACATTAATAATGAGCCAACTTTAAAATCAATGAGTATTGTTCCGCGTGATAAGTTTGTTCCGCCAAATTTAATTGATAGAGCTTACGATGACGGGCCGTTGCCGATTGGCTACGGACAAACGATCTCGCAGCCTTATATTGTGGCATACATGACTGCGGCAATTCAGCCTGAAGAAGAATTTAAAGTTCTGGAAATCGGAACTGGTTCAGGTTATCAGGCTGCAGTGCTTTCCGGAATAGTAAGTGGTGTTTACACCATAGAAATTATAGCGGAACTCTATAACTCCGCAAGTAAAAGATTAAGGAATCTTGGTTATGATAATGTAATCTGTAAAAATGCTGATGGTTATTATGGCTGGGAAGATTTTGCTCCATTCGATGCAATAGTTGTAACTGCAGCAACGGAATACATTCCACCACCCTTAATCAAGCAGCTTAAAGATGGCGGGAAGATGATCATACCGGTTGGTTCGCCTTATTTAACTCAAACCTTAATACTTGTTGAGAAAGAAGGCGAGGACATAATCACCACTGCTTTGCTCCCTGTTCGTTTTGTTCCTTTTACGAGGGAAAATTGAATACCGAAAAGAAATATCTTTTTAAGTTATCCGCAGCTATTGCACTTCTTTCTGTTTCACTTATAGCTTTTGAATTAACTCTCATTCAAATTCTTTCTATTGTTCAGTGGTATCACTTTGCTTATATGGTTATTTCTGTTGCGCTGCTTGGCTTTGGTGCTGCGGGAACGTTTATAGCAATCTTCAGGGAATCTCTTATAAAAAAAGCAGAAATCCTTTTTCCGTGGTTGATGGTTCTTACAAGTTTGCTTATGTCCATTTCGGTAACTATCTCTCAAACATCTTTATTCAGTTTCGATTCCTACAAACTTTTTTCAGATTTTTCTCACATCTGGAAACTTATTGCAACTTACATGATATTTTTCCCTCCGTTCTTCTTTGGAGCTTTAGCAATCGGGTTGGCTTTTGTTAAATATGTAAACAACGTAGGAACATTATACTCTGCAAATATGATCGGTTCCGGGATTGGTGCTTTGCTTGCTGTTCTGCTTATGTGGTGGTTTTTCCCGCAGAAGCTTCCTGCAGTGGTTTCAACACTTGCTTTTTTTGCTGCAGTTATAATTGTACCGCAAAAGCTAAGAGCTGGATTTTCATTAGTAATTGCGGCTGCAGTTGCCCTGCTTTCATTTTTTTATATCAGTTCTCCATCCCTTAATATTTCGGAATATAAAAGTATCTCCAGGGCTCTTAATCTGCCGGATTCAAAAGTGATTGAAAGTGAATGCAGCCCCTATGGAACTATTAATATTGTCTCATCAAATCATTTAAGATATGCGCCGGGTTTAAGTATAAGATATCCGGGAATGATTTCTGTTAACAATGCAGCATTCAATAATGGCGATTGGCTGGGCCCGTTAATCTCTTTACAAAACGATTCGATCAATTACCTGGCATACTCAACGGGAATGCTTCCTTACATCATCAGCAAAAGGAAAGATGTCCTTGTACTTAATTCGGGAACAGGAAGGCAGGTAAATACTGCCCTTTATAACAATGCACAAAGAGTGGTTGCAGTTGAACCTAACAAAGCTTTGCTGGAATTACTAACTAAAGATTTTGCAAATGAAGTTGGATCAATTTACAATAATGCAAAAGTACAAATTAGAAACATTTCACCCCGAACATTTTTGTTAGCCCCTCATCCAAAATTTGATTTAGTCACGCTGCCTATTATCAGTTCCTTCGGTGGAACATCAGGATTATTCGCACTGCAGGAAGAGTATCTGCTTACCAAAGAAGCCTTCGGGGAGATGTGGGGAAGTCTTAATGATGAGGGAGTGATAAGCATCAACACTTGGATTGATTATCCCTACAGGAACCCGCTAAAAATAATTTCCACACTTGCAGAAGTTATTGAAGAGCGTGGTATAAAAGATCTTTCAAAACATATTGCCGCAATTAAAAACTGGAATACCATCAGTATAATTGTAAAGCGGTCTCAAATTACCATCGAAGAAACTGAAAAGATCAGAACGTTTTGTAAAGAATTGAATTTTGATCCGGTTATACTTCCTGGTATAAAACAAGAAGAAAGGGAGCGCTTCAATAAATTACAGGATGAATCATTTTACAATATGATTGATAAAATTCTTTTTTCTAAAGAAGAAAGAAATTCTGTTTATTTTAATTACTCATTCAATATCAAACCTGCTACCGATAACCAGCCGTACTTCTCTCAGTTTTTGCAATTTAAAAGTATCCCACTTCTCGCAGAACTTTTTGGCAGCAATGCCGTTCCTTTCTTTGAGATAGGATATATACTGCTTTACATTACTTTTTTTCAGATCCTTCTTATCTCATTCATTTTAATTATAATTCCGCTTTTTAAACTTGGTTGGAAAAGTAATAACCGAAGCTGGACATTTTTCTATTTTAGCGGATTGGGAATTGGATATATGTTTATTGAAATCGTTTTAATACAAAAGTTTACTCTTTATTTTGGCAACGTAATTTATTCTGCCGCAGCAGTAGTTTCTTTAATGCTAATATCTTCGGGTTTGGGAAGCTGGTTTTCTCAAAGCTTGTATGCCAAAACAAGCCGGGTAATTGGTGTAACCATATTCATTATTTTTTCGTTAATAATATATTTAATCTTTCTTTCACCAATTCTAAGTACTACTATCGCGTTTACACTAACAACAAAAATTCTTTTTACAACATTTATAATCACTCCTCCTGCATTTATTATGGGTATGCCCTTCCCTTTAGGTTTAAGACTGCTCGCAGAGCGTAATGAATCCGTTAGCGGCGGACAGATTCCATGGGCATGGGGAATTAACGGATTATTCTCAGTTATAAGTGTTGTGCTTGCAACTATAATAGCAATCGAGCTAGGATTTACCTGGGTGATGATTTTTGCGGTTGCGGCTTACTGCTTATCGTTATCCGTTAACCTTAAAAGTAATTAGAAATGCTTCCTCTTTACCTGGAAAAACTAACACAAAACGATTTGCGTCAAAGATCGGAAGCGCTTCATCAGCAGTCTAAGGAATGCAGAATCTGCCCGAATGAATGCATGGCAAAAAGAAGTGAGGGAGAAACCGGCGATTGTCATTCAACAGATGAAATTATAATTTCAAGTGTTGGTCCGCACTTTGGAGAAGAATCACCTCTGGTCGGTACACACGGATCAGGAACTATTTTTTTTGCAAACTGTAACCTCTCCTGCGAGTTTTGCCAGAACTACGATATAAGTCATTTGGGGATAGGCGAAAAAAATTCAATTGAAGATTTGGCAAGAGCTATGTTAAAACTCCAGCAACGAGGCTCCCACAATATAAACCTTGTAACGCCTACACATTTTACACCGCAAATAGTTGATGCTGTAATTCTCGCAATAGATAAGGGTTTGGAAATTCCGATTGTGTACAACTGCGGCGGATACGAATCTGTTGAAACTTTAAAGTTGCTTGAAGGTATAGTTGATATTTATATGCCGGATATAAAATACTCTATTGATAAAAATGCATTGAAGTATTCAGGCATTAATAATTACTGGGAAGTTGTAACTTTTGCAATAAAGGAAATGCACATGCAAGTTGGTGATCTTAAAATAAGTAAACGTGGATTAGCACAAAGAGGTTTGCTCATAAGACATCTCGTTCTTCCGAATGATATTGCTGGCTCCAAAAAAGTAATTGAATTTGTAGCAAATGAAATATCTACAAATTCCTATTTAAATATTATGGATCAGTACCGCCCTGCTTACAACGCAACCAAATATGAAAAACTTAACAGGAGAATCACACCATCGGAATACAAGGAGGTTGTTGAATACGCATTTAGTAAAGGATTGAGTAGGGGATTTGAGGAATAGCAGTAAATAGTGCACAGTTAGTAAAATCGTTTCAATTGCACACATAAATAAAGAAATGGTGCACAGATTTATTAAGATCAGTTATGAGATTTTATGATCTGCGTTAAGCTCAATCAATTATAATAAATATGCATACTATTAATAAATCCGAGTAATAATTTTCCGTTTGTACTTTCCTTAATTTAATTTTACTTTTTCACTCAAACTTAAAAACAATAAAATTATGAGTGCACTAAAAATTACAGTATTTGCGGCAACAATTCTATTAATTTCGCTCTCTTGTGTAGAAAGGGATTCTGTACCGAAAGGCTCTCCTGAATACATTACCGAAATTGAACAATGGCACAACAAACGAATTGAACGACTAAAAGCAGACAATGGATGGCTTAACCTTGTCGGATTATATTGGCTTAACGAAGGTGAAAACAGTTTCGGCTCTTCCGAAGAAAATGATATTCAGTTTCCATCAACAAGCCCATCAATGATTGGAAAAATAATTCTTAAGGACAGCACGGTGATCTTTAAATCTTCAGAGAAAGCAAATGTTAGAATTGATGGGCAAATTGTTACCGAATCAGTTTTAAAAGAAGATATTACAGGCAAACCAACAATAATGGAACTTGGATCATTAAGATGGTTTATAATTAAAAGAGATGATAGATACGGAATACGACTCCGTGACTTGGAATCAACTTTAGTTAAGGAATTTGAAGGAATTGAAAGATTTGCTGTTAATGATGAGTGGAGAATCGAAGCAGACTATAAAGCTTACAATCCACCTAAGATTATATCTATTCCAAATATTCTCGGAACGGTAAGCGAAGAGAGATCTCCGGGTAAGATTATTTTTGAAAAGGATGAGAAGTCATATTCTCTGGATGCTGTTGATGATGTTGAAAATTTATTTTTTGTTTTTGCAGATAAAACAAGCGGAGAAGATACTTACGGTGGTGGAAGGTTCCTTTACACTGATAAAGCTGATTCAAACGGAATTGTAGTAGTTGATTTTAATAAAGCTTATAACCCCCCCTGTGTATTTACAAAATATGCAACCTGCCCTTTACCACCTGAGCAAAATTATCTTAAATTAAAAATAACATCGGGCGAAAAAAACTGGGGTGAACATTAAGGATGCTTTTTTATTAACTCCCGGATAGTTTGCATGTGGTGTTCATCATGCTCTAAAATAAATTGAGCCAAGTCGATTGGTCTCATTTTTTGTTTTAGCCTCGGATGAAGTGAATTTCGGGTTAAAGTCTCCTGATC
>CAZPSY010000023.1:0-13785 GCA_964589295.1 uncultured Ignavibacteriaceae bacterium | reverse complement strand
TATTAGAGAGTTCACCAGGAGAAGAAATTGAAATCATCTAAACAAAATGAATCCGACGGTTTTAAAGAAAAAGTTGTTCACATAAACAGGGTAGCTAAAGTTGTAAAAGGTGGGCGCCGTTTTAGCTTTAATGCCATCGTTGTTGTTGGTAACGGCAACGGAACTGTTGGTGTTGGGCTTGGTAAAGCAAATGAAGTTACCGATGCAATTTCAAAAGGAATTGATGACGCTAAAAAAAGTCTGGTTAATGTACCCCTAATTAAAGGTACACTGGCACATGCGGTTATCGGTAAATATGGTGCCGGTAAAGTTATGCTCAAACCAGCATCTCCTGGTACAGGTCTTATAGCCGGTGGCGGTGTGCGTGCGGTATTGGAAGCAGCTGGTGTTCAGGATGTTTTAACTAAATCTCAAGGTTCAAGTAATCCTCATAACCAGGTAAAAGCCACGCTGGATGGGCTTGTAAAACAGATTGATGCCAGAAAGATGGCTGCTAAAAGAGGAATTACTATAAAAGAAATATTCAATTCGTAACTGAGGATTTAATGGGAAAGATTAAGATTATACAGACTAGAAGTATTATCGATAGACCAAAAGATCAGAAAAGAACTATTGAAGCTTTAGGTTTGGGAAGACCAAACTGGGAAAAAATTCACAACGATTCTCCGCAGATCCGCGGTATGATAAATAAAGTATCGCATCTTGTAAGAGTTGAAGAAGTAAAAGTATAAGGTTTTATAATGGATAGATTAAGTAATTTAAAATACGCAGTCGGTTCTAGAAAAAACAAAAAGCGAATTGGGCGTGGCGAAGGCAGCGGCAGAGGAGGAACTTCTACCAGAGGTATGAACGGTCAGCTCTCCCGCTCCGGTGCATCGAAAAAAGCTTGGTTTGAAGGTGGTCAGATGCCCTTGCAGAGAAGAGTTCCCAAATTCGGATTCACTAATATTTTTAGAGTTCCTTACCAGGTTATAAACGTAAATGCACTGCAGCGTGTAGCCGATGAGAAAAAAATAAGTAAAGATGTATTGAATGCTGAGGTTCTTAAAAACCTTGGTTTGGTATCTAGCAGCACTAAACCAATTAAAATTCTTGGTAAAGGTGAACTTAAAGCAAAAGTAAATTTAGAAGTTAATGCATTTAGCAAATCTGCTAAAGAAAAAGTAGAAGCTGCTGGCGGCTCGATCAAAACAGTATAATTCGGAATTAAATGTCAAAACTTACAGATACTTTCAGGAACATCTTAAAAATTCACGAACTCCGCCAGAGGATTTTTTACACTTTAGCAATACTGGTGCTTGTTCGGCTGGGTGCACATATTACTCTTCCGGGAGTTGATGCTACCCTTCTTACCGAGAGTATGGCAAACCAAACTTCAGATAATTTGTTTGGTTTATATGATTTGTTTGTAGGCGGTGCATTTTCTAATGCAGCAATTTTTGCGCTTGGAATAATGCCTTACATTTCTGCATCAATTATTATTCAGCTTTTGGGTGCAGTTATTCCATACTTCCAAAAGCTTCAGCAGGAAGGTGAAGAAGGCAGAAAGAAAATAACTCAGCTTACAAGGTATGGTACTGTTTTAATTTCCGGTATGCAGGCATGGGGTGTTACAGTAAGACTTCTTAATATACAGGTACAGGGTTTACCCATAGTGCCCGCGCCAGTACAAGGTATTGCGTGGGTATTAACTACCGTTACTATTCTTACTGCAGGCACCGTATTTATGATGTGGATGGGTGAGCAGATTACGGAAAAGGGAATTGGTAACGGAATATCGCTTATAATTTTTATTGGAATTATTGCAAGGTTTCCTTTTGCAATTCTTGATGAGATAAGACTTATTAATGTTGGTCAGAGATCGATTGTTATGGAGCTGATCATCTTAGTGTTGATGGTTTTTATAATTGCCGGTGTTGTTTTGGTAACGCAGGGAACAAGACGAATACCTGTACAGTACGCAAAGCGTGTTGTAGGAAGAAAAGTATACGGAGGTGTTACACAGTATATTCCATTGAGAGTAAATACTGCTGGTGTTATGCCGATTATATTTGCTCAATCGATAATGTTTATTCCCAATACTGTTTTATCGTTCTTCCCTGATAACGAATTTTTGCAGAGTTTGTCAGGCTTGTTTGTTTATACATCACCTGTATATTCGGCTATATATGCTTTGATGATTGTGTTCTTTACATACTTTTATACAGCAATAGCTTTTAATCCAAAAGATGTTGCAGATAATATGAAAAAACAGGGCGGTTTTATTCCCGGAATCAGACCAGGTAAACAGACATCGGAGTTCATTGATAATATTTTAACTAAAATAACCTTACCCGGATCTATTTTTCTGGCTATAGTTGCAATTCTTCCGGCATTTGTATCAGTCCTTGGTGTCTCAGGACAGTTTGCCCAGTTCTTTGGCGGTACAAGTTTGCTTATTATTGTTGGTGTTGCTTTAGATACTCTTCAACAGATTGAATCGCATTTGCTAATGAGACATTATGATGGCTTTATGAAATCGGGTAAGCTTAGAGGACGCAGGTAATAGTTCTCTGTGATTTATATTAAGACGAAAAAAGAGATCGATTATATTAGAGAAAGTTGTAAGATTGTAGCTGAAACTTTACAGCTGGTAAGAAGCAATATTAAAGCTGGTATTACAACTTTAGAAGTGGATAGAATAGCCGAAGATTACATTAGAAGCAATGATGCTATTCCGGCGTTCAAAGGTTATTCACAAGGGAATGCTCCTGGTTTTCCCGGCTCAGTTTGTACCTCGGTTGATGATGAAGTGGTACATGGAATACCGGATAACAGGGTACTTAAAGAAGGAGAGATTATCTCTCTGGATATTGGTGTTCTTAAAAATAATTATTTTGGCGACGCTGCAATTTCGGTTGCAGTTGGAAAAGTCTCTGAAGAAAAGCAAAGACTACTTGAGGTTACTGAAAAATCGCTTTACGTAGGTATTGAAGCTGCTAAAGAAGGTAACAGGGTTCATGATATTTCTGCGGCAGTGCAAAAATTCGTTGAAGAAAATAACTTTTCTGTTGTTAGAGATTTGTGCGGACACGGTGTTGGAAAGTTTCTTCACGAAGAACCTTCAATTCCAAATTTCGGAAAAAGAGGTACAGGAGCAAAGTTGAAAAACGGAATGACCCTGGCAATTGAACCTATGGTAAACCAGGGCGATTACCAGGTAATCACAGCATCAGATGGATGGACAGTATTAACAGCAGATGGAACTCCTTCTGCACATTTTGAACATACGGTTCTTGTAAATAATAATGAACCGGAAATATTAACTGTGGCTTAATGGCTAAACAAGGACCAATAAAAATAGACGGCGTTGTTACTGAAACACTGCCAAATGCTACATTTAAAGTTAAACTGGATAATGAGCACGGAATATTGGCACATATTTCCGGAAAAATGAGAATGCATTTTATTAAGATTTTAGTAGGAGATAAAGTTTCAGTTGAACTTTCTCCATACGATTTAACTAAAGGTAGAATTACTTATAGGTACAAGTAACGGAGCTTTTATGAAAGTTAGAGCATCAGTAAAAAAAATATGCGAAAAGTGTAAAATTATTAAACGCAAAGGTGTTGTTAGAGTAATCTGCATAAATCCTAAACACAAGCAAAGACAAGGTTAAATTATTTAAGGAGAAGTTAATTGGCTCGAATATCTGGTGTTGATTTACCTAAAAATAAAACGGTCTTATATGGTCTGCAGTACATTTACGGTATTGGAATGACCACTTCTGCCGATGTTTTAGAAAAAGCAAAGGTAGATCCTAAAAAGAAAGTTGCTGATCTTACAGAAGGAGATGTAGCTGAAATAAGAGCAGTATTAACTGCAGATTATAAAGTGGAAGGTGCTCTTCGTTCTGAAGTGCAGCAGAATATTAAAAGACTGATGGATATTGGTGCCTACAGAGGCATCAGGCACAGGAAAGGTCTTACAGTTAGAGGACAAAGAACCCGTACAAATGCCAGGACAAGGAAAGGCAAAAGAAAGACCGTTGCAGGTAAGAAAAAAACACCTACTAAGAAATAATATTTGATAAGTCTCGGAGGTTAGAGAATTGGCGAAGTCTGTAAAAAGAACTAAGAAAAAAACTCAGGTTGATGCTAACGGCATTGCACATATTAAAGCAACCTTTAATAATGTAATTGTTACGTTAACCGATATTTACGGCAATACTATTTCCTGGTCGTCTGCAGGAAAAAACGGCTTTAAAGGATCCAGGAAAAATACTCCTTTTGCTGCACAGGTTTCTGCCGAAGCAGCAGCTAAGGAAGCTTACGATTTAGGATTGAGGAAAATCGAGGTGCTTGTTAAAGGTCCCGGTTCCGGCAGGGAAGCTGCAATTAGAGCATTGCACACAGCCGGGCTCGAAATATCATCTATTAAAGATGTAACCCCAATTCCGCATAACGGCTGCAGACCGCCGAAAAGAAGAAGAGTATAAATTTAAAGAGGAAGTAAATGGCAAGATATACTGATTCAGTTTGTAAACTATGCAGAAGAGAAAGACAAAAGTTATTTCTTAAAGGTCAAAAATGTTACACTGAAAAATGCCCGATTGAAACAAGGAATTATCCCCCGGGTGAGCATGGACAGGGTAGAAGATCAAAAGTTTCCGAATACGGAATTCAGCTGCGTGAAAAACAGAAGATTAAAAGATCTTACGGTTTGCTGGAAACCCAGTTTAAAATTTATTTTGAAAAAGCTAACAAGCAAAAAGGTATCACCGGCGAAAACCTGGTTCGACTTCTAGAACGCCGTTTTGATAATGTAGTATTCAGGCTTGGTTTTGCTTCATCCAGAAAACAAGCAAGGCAGTTAATATTACACAGGCATTTTCTAATTAACGACAAACTTGTTGATATTCCTTCATATCTTATGACTGAAGGAGACATTATTAAAGTGAAAGAGAAGAGTAAAAAACTTGATGCCATTCATGACTCGTTAAAGAGAATTAAAGACAGCACCTATGGCTGGCTTTCAACAGATAAAGCTGCTCTGAGCGGAACATTTTTACAGGTTCCGGAAAGAAGTGAAGTTCCTCTTAACGCTAATGAACAATTGGTTGTGGAACTCTATTCTAAATAAGAATATTTTTTTTGAGAAATTCTAGAGGATTATTAAATGAGTGTTACATATTTAAAGATGCCGGAAGCTGTTGTACTTGATGAAGTAAGCTATAAAAATACGTTCGGAAAGTTCTCCCTTCAACCACTTGAGAGAGGATATGGTGTTACATTAGGTAATTCTCTCAGGCGTGCCTTGCTATCTTCATTAACAGGCACAGCAATAACTTCCGTTAAATTCGGCGGTGTTTTGCATGAGTTTACAACTATCGAAGGCGTTGTTGAGGATGTATCTGAAATCATACTCAACCTAAAGCAAGTTAGAATGAAACTCCTTGGTAAAAAACCGGGTAAAATAGATATCTCTTTTAGCGGCGAAGGAGAGTGGACTGCTGCAGATATTCAGAAAGCCAGCAACGATATTGAAATTCTTAATCCTGATCTTCATATTGCCACATTCAATAAAAATCTTAATCTGGATGTTGAACTGGAAGTTGGTAAAGGAACCGGGTACGTTCCTGCAATTGAAAATATAACGCCTGACCAAACAATTGGCGTAATTCCTATCGATTCAATTTTTACACCTATTAAAAATGTAACCTTTGATGTAGAGAATGTAAGAATTGGCGATAAGAATGATTACGAAAAATTATCATTAGAAATTACTACAGATGGTTCCATCACACCGGATGATGCTTTAACACAGGCAGCTAAAGTGCTTCGCGAACATGTTCAGTTGTTTATCAATTTTAATATTGAACAGGAAGAAGAACAAACAGTTACTCCTAAAGACGTAGAATCTGAAAGAATAAAGAAGATTTTATTAACAAGTGTAGATGACCTGGAGTTAAGTGTTAGATCTCATAATTGCCTTAAGGCAGCTAACATACTATCGCTTGGCGAGCTTGTGGCTAAGGATGAATCTGAAATGTTAAAGTTTAGAAACTTTGGAAGAAAGTCTCTTGCCGAATTGATGGAGATAGTTGAAAATTTTGGGATTGAATTTGGAATGGATGTAGACAAGTATATTAAGGAAGAACCAGAAACCAATTAATTTTTTTTAGAGAAGGTAATTAAATGAGACACAGAGTTAAGGGAAGAAAGTTAAGCAGAACCGCAAGCCATCGTAAGGCAACTCTTGCATCACTTGCTACTTCGCTCCTAAAACATAAAAGAATAAAAACTACTCTTGCCAAGGCAAAGGAGACCAAGGTTTTTGCTGAAAAATTAATAACCAAAGCAAAAAAAGGCGATCTTCATTCCCAAAAGCAGATTATGGAAGTTATAAAGGATAAAGAAACAGTTAAGGAATTATTTAGTGATATAGTTCCGAAAATTGGAGATAGACCCGGTGGTTATACCAGGGTAGTAAAACTTGGCAACCGTTT
Organism: uncultured Ignavibacteriaceae bacterium; assembly: GCA_964589295.1. GTDB lineage: Bacteria > Bacteroidota > Ignavibacteria > Ignavibacteriales > Ignavibacteriaceae > JAZGGS01. The sequence continues at coordinate 7,298 of CAZPSY010000023.1, read as the reverse complement.
AGGTGATGCAGCCCCTCTTGCAATAATAGAACTTGTTGATTACAACGATATTATTACTGCTAAAGCCACTGAGCGAAAAGATGAGAAAGAAACGAAGGTAAAGAAGAAGAAAGAGAAAGAAGCCAAAGAAAAAGAGCAAATAGAAGAAGCTGAATTTGTTGAAGAAGCTTCTGAAAAGCCGGAAAAGTAAAAAACACAATTTTTAATTATTTTAAGAGTAATTGGTCTAACCGGTTACTCTTTTTTTATTATGTTCGAAAATGTTTCCTTCATCAAATCAGTTTTTAATCTTGAAGATGTTCCGCATAGGGCTTTGCCCGAAGTAATACTCTGCGGCAGATCAAACGTAGGCAAATCTTCTTTTATTAATTCACTCTTTAACAAAAAATCTCTTGCAAAGATTAGCTCTTCACCCGGGAAAACCCGCTCAATTAATTTTTATGATATTGATGAGACATTTTACATTGTTGATCTTCCCGGATTTGGTTATGCTAAAATCAGTAAAACCGAAAGAGAAAAATGGGGTAAATTGGTTTCGGGATACATCCTTGAAGGGAAGAATATTGCATTGGCTTTGCATTTTATTGATAGCCGGCATAAGCCCACCCAGCTTGATGTTATGCTTAATGAGATGCTAAAAACCGCTGGCATTCCACACTTTTTTATCCTTACTAAAACTGACAAGCTTAAACAATCTGAATTTTCTCAATCAGCTAAAATGCTCTCAGAGGTTTTATCGGAGGCAAAAATTAATGAAAACATAGTACTTTATTCATCTACAAAGGGAAGGGGACAGAAAGAAATTAAAAAGATCCTGGGAAATATGTTCTATTAGAAATTTCCTGCAAGGAATAATTTCTAATCACTCATTTGTTATTATTTATTTGTAGATTTATATTTAGCAATAATTTATTCCAACTCTAAAGAAAAAACTGAATGGATCGCAGGCAAAGAAAAAGAATACTGATATTTTTAGTAGTTCCGGTTTTGGCTGCCATTCTGTTCATTACCGATGATTTAACAATCCGGTTAATAACACTTGCCTTAATTATAATTTACGTTGCATTTATCATTTTCTTAAGAGATTCAGTAAGATTTTCAGGCGGATACTCTATCGGGGAAAAAGAGGAGAGTGATGTTGACAACTTTCCAGCAGAACCATCAACCGATTTCCAGGAATCTTTCAAAATAGTATCAAAGACTCAAGATGTGGAAGTTATAACAGATGAAACTTATTCGCCGGAGTATGGAGTTTCGAAAACCACTCTTAAGCCGCCCGATCTGAAGGAGCGATTTGAGGAAATAGCGAAGGAAGAAGTTCCACCCGGTGTTGGGCATGATGAGCAATTTAATTTTGCGCTTGAAAAAATGCTTACAGTAATTGCAGAATCATACAATGCTCATACTGCAGTTTTCTTTTGGTATAATAAGAAAAAAGAAAAACTTGCTGTTGAAAAATTTATCTCCGGCTCTGATCAATTATCAAAAAGAAAATTCGACCTGGAAGATGATATATTAAGTAAAATTGTTCAGAAAGGTGAACCGGAGCTGCTTACAGATATTCCTCCTTCAGCAGAAGCCGATGTAATTAGATATTATGAATCGCCGCAGGGCATAAGAAGCTTTGCCGGTGTGCCTTTATTTTTTAATGATGAACTGGTTGCTATAATTGCCCTCGATTCCAAAGTGAGTGATGCATTTGGAATTGAAACTATTTATGCACTTGGCAGGTTTGTCAGGTTAATTACAATGCTAATCTTAATATTTGAAGAAAAGCATTCCGACTCTATCTCCCAGCAGAGACTACAGGGACTGCTTAAAATTATTGGACCCGATAATGATTTTGAAAGTGAAGAAAAAATGCTGGCAATGCTTCCCGATGCTCTTAAAATGCTGCTGAACTGGGATGCCTTTGTTTATGTTTATTACGATCCGCTTGAGAAATTATTTAAGACTGAAAAAGTAATTAATAACACTTCTCTCAAATATATAGGCGAAAGTTTACAAATCGATTTAAGCGGAACACTTGTGGGAAAATCTATCTCTACCGGAATCCCTGTTAAAATAGATAACACATCAGCAGGTGGCTATACAAGATATTCAAAAGTAGAAGATTCAAGTTTTGATGGCTCTTTTCTCGCAGTACCTTTAGTTTACAACAAGCAGAATTACGGGGTTCTTTGCTTCGAAAGTTTAAAGAAAAATGCTTTTAGCAACCAGGATGTTCAGTTTTTAAGAAGTTCTTTAAATTTTCTTTCTTATATTATTTACTCTCATTCAACCAGGCGGCTGCTGAAAAGTGTTACTTCAATTGATATTGAAACAAGAGCTCTAAATGAAGCAGCATTTAAAGAAAGATTAGCCACTGATCTTATAAAAGCAGAAAAATTGAAAATTCCAGGAACAGTTGCACTTATTAAATTAGATGATTTTCTTGAACAGGAGTCGTTGTTTGATGGCGACCCGCTGCCAAGGGTAATTAGTGTTGTAGCCGAATCAATCTCCCGCGAAATGACTCCCTTTAATTTATTCGGTCGGTTGGAGGATAAAGTATTTGTTGTTTATTTCTTTAATTCGAATACAAAAGATGTTTTTATTTGGGCTGAAAAATTACGGATTAAAATTGCCAGGCAACCTATTGCCGTTGTTTCCAGGCAAACAACTTTTACCGTATCAATTGGCGTTGCATCCGCTACTAACAAGGTTGATGTTGATGAAGTAATTTATAATGCAAACCTTGCTCTCCAAAAAGCTGTTGAAAAGGGCGGCAACACTGTACGGAATATTAATTAAAAAGTATTCCGCTTATGTTTCAGAATTAATTTATTCCCGGTCTTATGAACAATTATTTTATAATTATACTGGATGGCGTAGGAATTGGAGAATTGCCCGATGCTTCCAATTACAATGATTCCGGCAGCAACACTCTGTGTAATATGGCGAAAGCTGTTGACGGTTTGCAGTTACCAAATATGGAAAAATTAGGACTGGGCAATATTACAGAGATTGAAGGTGTTTCTGCCGTCGAGTCTTCATTAGCTTCCTTTGGTATGATGACGGAAGTATCTGCAGGGAAAGACTCAATCACAGGTCATTGGGAAATTGCAGGTTTATACGTCAAAACGAATTTTTCTTATTTTCCGCTAGGGTTTCCTACAGAACTTGTGGAAAAATTTATAAATAAAACCGGATGCAAAGGTGTACTCGGCAACAAACCGGCTTCCGGCACAGAGATTATTAAAGAACTGGGGGAAGAGCATGTAAGAACAGGTTTTCCAATCATTTATACTTCTGCAGATTCAGTTTTTCAAATTGCTGCTCACGAAGAAGTTATTCCTCTGGAAGAATTATACAAGATCTGCTCAATTACCAGAGAGGAAGTTTTAATACTTCCGCTTCAAGTGGGCAGGGTTATTGCAAGACCATTTATAGGAACGCCAGGTAACTTTACAAGGACAACCAACCGGCGGGACTTATCCCTTGATCCACCTGAACCAACCATTCTTGACTTACTCCTATCTAACGGAATAACTACAGTTGCAATTGGTAAAGTGAATGAACTATTTAATTTTAAAGGGATAAAGATAAGGGAAAAAACAAAATCCAACGAAGCTGGATGTAAAAAGTTGTTAGAATATTCCAAATCAGCTCGTGGAAGTTTCATCTTTGCCAACCTGGTGGATTTTGATGTATATTATGGTCATCGAAACGATCCGGTAGGTTTTGCAAATAAGCTAAAGGAATTTGATGACTTCTTACCTGAATTTTTGGATTCTTTGGATAAAACAGATAAGATTGTAATTACTGCTGATCATGGAAACGATCCAACTACCCCCAGCACAGATCATAGCAGGGAATATGTACCCTTATTATTTTATCAGAAAAATGTAAAAGGGAAAATTTTAGGTGTAAGAAAAACTTTTGCAGATGTTGCAAAAACAGCCGCAGATTTTTTTAACATAGAAAATGATTTAAAAGGTAAAAGTTTTCTACATGAATAATTTGTTCTTTACAATTTAAACTTGTTATTTAAATCTAAATATTCTCTTGAATAAATTATTATATTACTTAAGGGCAGTTATTTTAAAATGCTAATGATAAATTTTATCAATAAGATTTAAGAGGTAAACGTGTTTTTAGGAAAGGTAATCGGAACAGTCTGGTCAACAAAAAAAGATGATAAACTTGTTGGAGCAAAATTTCTTCTCGTAAGGGAACTTGATATCGATTTAAATGAAATGGAACGTTTTGTTGTTGCTGTAGACAGCGTTGGTGCGGGTGATGGTGAAGTTGTGATTGTTGCTTCCGGAAGTTCATCCAGGATGACAACCTTCACAAAAGACAAACCTGTTGATGCGGTTATTATGGCTATTGTCGACAAACTGGATATTTCGGTTAGAGAATTGTTGGAAGAGGAAAGTGATTTGTAATTAAAGTTAATTTTTATAAACTTAATTAGAAATGATTCTTTTTAACCGGGCAATAGTTTAATTAAGTATTTTATAATCGAAACGGTAAATATTTTGTTTTTAGGAAAAGTAATTGGAAATATTTGGGCTACAAAAAAGTATGAAGAGCTTAAGAACTTTAAACTTATGTTTGTCCAGCCCATTAATGCTGATATAGAGAAAACCGGTAATCCGATTATTGCTGTAGATACTGTGGGAGCCGGACCCGGGGAAATTATATTTTATATAACTGCATCAGAATCTGTTATCCCATTACCTGTAGATATGGCTCCGGTAGATGCATCGATTGTCGGCATCGTCGATACAATAAATCAAGAGATATAAAACTCGAGGTTAGGGTTTGCTAATAGTTAAACAATTTACAAACCGGGAAAGCCAATCTCTGGATAGATACTTTCAGGAGATTGGTAAAGTAGAGCTTCTAACTGCTGAAGAGGAGATTAGTCTGGCAATACAGATAAAATCGGGTGACCATACAGCCTTAGAACGATTAACAAAAGCTAACCTACGGTTTGTTGTTAGTGTTGCAAAGCAATACCAGAACCAGGGCCTTTCTCTTGGAGATCTAATTAACGAAGGAAATCTTGGATTAATTAAAGCTGCTAAACGATTTGATGAGACAAGAGGATTTAAATTTATTTCTTACGCAGTTTGGTGGATCAGGCAAACCATCCTGCAGGCGCTTGCAGAGCAATCCAGGATTGTCCGGCTTCCGTTAAACAGGGTTGGAGCACTAAATAAGATTGGTAAAGCATACAGTAATCTTGAACAGGAATTTGAAAGAGAGCCAAGCAAAAATGAATTAGCTACTGAACTTGATATGAAGGTAAAGGATGTGGATGAAACTCTTAAGATTTTTCGCCGCCATGTTTCAGTTGATGCACCCTTTTCCGAGAGCGATGAAAACAGCTTGCTGGATATTATTCAAAATGATCAGCAACCCTCTCCCGATAATTCTCTAATGTCAGAATCTTTAAAAAAAGACATTGAGAGCGCTCTTACTATACTTAGTGAAAGAGAATCAGAGGTTCTCAAGTTATATTTTGGATTTACTAAGGATCATTCATATACGCTGGAAGAGATAGGTGACAAATTTAATCTTACACGCGAAAGGGTAAGACAAATTAAAGAGAAAGCAATAAGACGGTTAAGACATGCATCCCGAAGTAAAAATCTGAGAACATATTTAGGCTGACACTTGAAGATATATCTCATTGTAAAAACTCTTCTTATTCTGGCAGTTATAATTTTATTTTCTGTTGGTTGTTCCTCATCTAATACTGTTCGTTACGGTTCCGATTCAAATAAACCTGATGATATTCTTACCACGGAAGATGATTCCCTCAGTATAGATCTTAACCTTGATTTATCAGACCCGAGTGATCTGCCGGAAGACGAAGCTAATATAGAACTTACTGAATTGATTGGTAGGTATGGTGAAAACGGTGATCATGATATACTAAGCAGCGATAATGGTACAAGTAAAGAGAATGTTTTGATGGAAATTATCAAGTACCTGAACACACCGTATAAGTACGGAGGAAATTCTAAAGATGGAATCGATTGCTCGGCTTTTACGCAAACCATTTATAAAAATACTCTTGCCATAAACCTGGAGCGATCTGCAAGGCTTCAGTATAAGCAGGGTATTGAAATTTCGGACATCGAAGATCTTAAATTTGGCGATCTCGTATTTTTTAATACACGCACAAGGGTTCGCCCCGGTCACGTTGGAATTTATATAGGTGAAAATTTATTCGCTCATGCCAGTTCTAAAAAGGGAGTAACAATTTCTTCGCTTGATCATTCATATTATGTTAAACGCTATATGGGCGGCAGAAGAATAAGAATGGAAGAGATTGTTCAATAAATCAGGAAGTACATTTATACTTTATCAAAGCCCTGTCATTTTCCACATCAACGTTATACATTTGTAATATAAATAACTTTTTAAGTCAAGAATTTTAATTGGATAGATGTAATTAAATCATAATGAAGTATAGATTAAAAAATATCGATTGCGCAGTTTGCGCTTCTAAGATTGAAAACCAATTGAAGAAGGTTGATAAATTTAAAAATGCTTCTGTAGATTCTGCTCTTAATACACTTACAATTGATTCAACAGATTTGCAGCTGGTTGAAAAATTAATTCACAAGGTTGAACCGGGAGTTAAAGTTGAAAAACTTGATAGAAAAATAAATCCATTCTCAGCAGATAAATCTAAAATCAGGCAGGAAATAGTTAGAATATTGCTTGTTTTAGCACTATTTATCATCGGAATGATTTTCAGGAAAGAGCTGCAGGCAACAGAATGGAGATGGGCGGAGTATCTGCTTTTCATTACAGCTTATCTGATTAGCGGTTGGGGAGTAATTAAAAAAGCGGTAATGAATGCAATTCGGGGTAAAGTGTTTGATGAAAATTTTTTAATGACCATTGCTACGATAGGTGCAATATTAATTCAGGAACTTCCGGAAGCAGTTGCGGTTATGTGGTTTTATAATGTTGGAGAATTCGTTGAAGGATTGGCAGTTAATCGTTCCAGGAATTCTATACGTGCGCTTCTTGAAGTTAGACCTGATTATGCTAATGTTATAGCTGATGGAAAGTTTATATCTAAATCGCCTGAAGATGTAAGCATTGGAGAAAAAATTATTGTAAAGCCAGGCGAAAAAATTCCGTTGGATGGAAAAGTACTTGAAGGATCATCTTTGGTTGATACATATCCTCTAACAGGAGAATCAATTCCACGAATATTTAAAATTAATGGGGTAGTATTAGCCGGGATGATAAACAAAACCGGAATTTTATCAATTGAAGTAACCAAA
>CAZPSY010000022.1:0-13992 GCA_964589295.1 uncultured Ignavibacteriaceae bacterium | reverse complement strand
GATTCCATGGCAGAACTCGGAAAGCTTGGTAGAATTTTAGGTCCTAAAGGATTGATGCCAAACCCAAAAAGCGGAACAGTTACAATGGATGTGGCTACTGCGGTTAAAGAAGTTAAAGCCGGTAAAATAGAATTCAGGGTAGATAAAACAGGTATTGTTCATACTTCACTTGGTAAATTAGACTTTGAAGAAGACAAGCTGGTTGAAAATGTAAGAACATTTTTAAATACTATTGTTAAACTCAGACCAACATCGGCAAAAGGACAATATGTTATAAGCTTATTCCTGTCTAGTTCTATGGGACCGGGCTTAAAAATAAGCAGAGATGAAATTCCAGCCCATTAGGGTTTTAAAAAAGTTTACGCACTTAAATAAATGCTTCTAACCGACTCGATTAATAAAATTTCTGGATCAGGAGTAAAATGAACAGAAACGAAAAAACAGAAGTTGTTTCCAAATTAAAGGAAATGATAGAAAATTCTTCTGCAATATATCTAACAGATTACAGCGGAATTAATGTTGAGGATGTTAGCCATCTTCGAAATCAATTTCGTAAAGAAGGGGTTAGATATAAAGTATTTAAAAATACTTTATTCAAAAGAGCCCTTGAGGAATCTGGTAAATACGATAAACTTGCAGACCATTTGATAGGAATGACCAGTTTTGCATTTGCTGCAGAAAATCCGGTTGCTCCTGCCAAGATTATTAACAAATATTTTGTTGATACTAAAAAGTTTTCACTTAAAGCTTGCTATATTGAAGACGATTACTTTGATGGAGATCAGCTAAAAACTTTAGCTACACTTCCTTCTAAGGACGAATTAATAGCAGGAATAATGGCTAGCTTGGATTCACCTGCTTCTGGAATAGTGGGTTCCATAAATGCTGTTATGAGAGACCTTGTAAGTGTAATAGATGAGGTTGCTAAAACTAAAGCAGCATAGTAAACGTAAATAAAATTATAATGATTAGGAGAAATAAAAATGGCTGATAAAGTAGCTGAAATTGTAGAAAAAATAAAAGAACTTTCGCTTATGGAGGCATCAGAATTAAAAAAAGCGCTCGAAGAAGAATTTGGCGTTACTGCGGCAGCCCCGGTAATAATGGCCGGTGGTGCAGCCGGTGCAGCTGGTGGTGATGCAGCTGCAGTTGAAGAACAAACCGAATTCGATGTTGTGTTACAAACTTTTGGCGATAAGAAAATAAATGTAATTAAAGTTGTTAGGGCTCACACAGGGCTAGGGCTCAAGGAAGCAAAAGAGCTCGTTGATAATGCGCCAAACCCTGTTAAAGAAGGAATCCCCAAAGATGAGGCAGAAAAACTCAAGAAAGAGTTTGAAGATGCTGGCGCTACCGTCGAATTGAAATAATATTCTTATTCCTAATTATAGCACCTTGTTTTTTAGAGTGATAAGCCGGTTTAATCCGCCTTATCGCTCTGTGGTATTATAGCTTTGTTGTATTGTGTTCCGATGGTGATGAATTTTAAAATTAATAGGAGAAACTCAATTGGATAACAACCGAATATCCTTTGGAAAAATTCAGTCTATTCTGGAAACTCCAGATCTTTTAGATATCCAAACCGGTACTTTTGAAGATTTTATTCAGCTTAAACCTTCTCCGGATAAAAGAGTAGATAAAGGTCTTCAGGCAGTATTCCAGACAAATTTTCCGATTTTTGATAATAAGGAAAATTACCGGCTGGATTTTATAGAATATAATATGGAAACTCCCCGCTTTTCTGTACAGGAATGTATGGAACGAGGACTTACTTTTGCTGCTCCGTTAAAGGGCAAGCTGCGGCTTTCTACAAAAGATCCGGATACGGAAGAATTTGTAAATAGTGTTGAACAGGAAGTTTATCTTGGTAATCTTCCTTTTATGACTGAAAGAGGAACATTTGTTATTAATGGAGCTGAACGTGTTATTGTTTCTCAATTGCACCGTTCACCAGGCGTAGCTTTTGCACAAACTGTGCATCCAAACGGCACTCCTATTTATTCTGCCAGAATCATTCCGCTTAGAGGATCGTGGGTGGAGTTTGCTACCGATATAAACCATGTTATGTTCGTTTATATAGATAGAAGGAAAAAATTCCCCGCCACTACTTTGTTAAGAGCACTTGGTTATGCTTCCGATGAAGAGATACTGAATCTTTTTGATCTGGTTGAAGAGATAAATGTAAGTAAAGTTGATGTTGAAGATTATGTTGGAAGAGTGGTTGCAAGCGATGTATTCGATATGGCTACTGGTGAAATCTTTCTCTCCCGGGATAGTATTTTAAGTGACGAAGATGTTGAAAGACTGGCTGATGCAGAAGTTGAAACCCTTAAATTATTAAATAACGAAACATCTACAGAGCAGGACTTGATTGTAAATACATTAAGAAAAGATACTTCGCATACAAAAGAAGAAGCTTTGTTTGCAATCTATCGCCAGCTTCGTTCGGGCGAAGCTCCGGATATGGAAACAGCCGAAGCTCTTATTGAAAAATTATTTTTTAATGATAAAAGATACAACCTTGGTGATGTTGGAAGACACAGGATGAATCATAAATTGAACCTGGATATTGATGAATCAACTACTGTACTTACAATTGAAGACATCATTAAGATTATGAAATATATTATCAAACTTAAAAATGGCAACGAAGCGGTTGATGATATAGACCATTTGGGTAATAGAAGAGTTAGAACTGTTGGCGAACAATTAACCATGCAGTTTAATATTGGAATGGCACGTATGGCTAGGACAATTAAGGAACGAATGAACATGCGTGACACTGAAAACTTTACGCCGCAGGATCTTGTAAATGCACGAACAATAAGCAGTGTAATAAATGCTTTCTTCGGTACAAACCAGTTATCCCAGTTTATGGATCAAACAAACCCTCTAGCAGAATTAACTCATAAAAGAAGAATGTCTGCATTAGGTCCTGGTGGTCTTACCCGCGAAAGAGCAGGTTTTGAAGTCAGAGATGTTCACTACACTCATTACGGTAGGTTGTGTCCTATTGAAACCCCAGAAGGACCAAACATCGGTTTAATTTCATCACTAACTATTTATGCAAGAGTTAACCGCTATGGATTTCTCGAAACTCCCTACCGAAAGGTAACCAGGGCTAAAGTTTCTAACAATATAGATTATTTAACTGCCGAACAGGAAGACGTTTTTACAATTGCCCAGGCAAACGCACCTTTAACTGAACAGTCAAAATTTGTTAATGAACGTGTTAAATCCAGACTTAAAGGGGAGTTTCCAATAGTTTCACCGGATCAGGTACAGTATATGGATGTTGCACCGGCGCAACTAGTAAGTACTGCTGCAGCTCTCATTCCTTTTCTGGAACATGATGATGCTAACCGCGCACTTATGGGTTCCAATATGCAGCGCCAGGCAGTTCCCTTATTAACTCCCGAGGCACCATTAGTAGGAACTGGAATGGAAGGCAAAGCTGCAAGGGATTCGAGAGCCCTTATTTTAGCCGAAGGAGATGGAGTTGTTGAATATGTTGATTCAAATAAGATAGTAGTTAAATATGATATTAACCCAAACAGCATTGACGCTTTAACTTCATTTGATGATGTTAGAAGAATTACATATAATCTTACAAAATTTAGTGGTACAAACCAGGAAACCTGCATCAATCAAAAACCTGTCGTTGCGGAAGGACAAAGACTTAAAACTGGTGATGTACTTGCTGATGGTCAGTCCACAGATAAAGGAGAACTTGCACTTGGCAGAAATGTTCTTTGTGCATTCATGCCATGGCGCGGTTACAACTTTGAGGATGCCATCATCATAAGTGAAAGAATTGTTACCGATGATACTTTTACCTCAATTCATATAGAGGAATTTGAACTCCAGGTGCGCGAAACCAAGCGTGGCGAGGAAGAATTAACAAGAGAAATTCCAAATGTTAGCGAAGAAGCCGTTAAAAATCTTGATGAAGATGGTATTATCAGGGAAGGCGCAGAAGTTAAAGAAGGTGATATACTAATTGGTAAAATTACTCCCAAAGGTGAAACAGATCCAACTCCTGAAGAAAAACTACTAAGAGCAATTTTTGGAGATAAAGCAGGCGATGTAAAGGATGCTTCGCTTAAAGCACCTACTGGAATAAAAGGAACAATTATTAAAACCAGGTTATTCAGCAGGAAACGTAGAGATAATGAGTCTAAAAAAATTGAAAAAGAAACCCTGGAAAAACTTGAACATGAACATAACAATACAATAGCCGCTCATTACACCAAGCTTGTTGCAAAACTTACAAAAATTTGTGATGGACTTACTACATCAGGAATAAGAGACCTTGATGGTAGCATTGCTTTAAGAAGTGGGATAACCATTAAGGATGTAACATTTACTTCAATAGAAGATGTTACTAAGCTGGATTATACACTCGATTGGTTTGAAAGCAAAAAAACTAATAGTCATATTAAAACTCTGTACAAAAATTATTTTAACAAGCTGGCTGGTCATTCCGAAGCATTTAAAAGAGAAAAAATAAAAATTGCCAGCGGTGACGAACTTCCACCTGGAATCGTACAGCTTGCCAAAGTTTATGTGGCTAAAAAGCGTAAGCTTGCTGTCGGCGATAAAATGGCAGGGCGCCATGGTAATAAAGGTGTGGTTGCTAAAATTGTACCTTCAGAAGATATGCCATTCTTACCTGATGGTACACCCATAGATATTATTCTTAACCCGCTTGGTGTTCCCTCAAGGATGAACCTCGGTCAGCTTTATGAAACTGCTTTAGGATGGGTAGCTAAAAAGTTAGATATTAAGTTTGCCACTCCGATTTTTGATGGAGCAAAAGTGGAAGATGTTGATGAATGGCTTGAAAAAGCTGACCTTGAACTTGGCGGTAAAACTGATTTATATAATGGTCGTACAGGTGAAAAGTTTCATCAAAAAGTTACCTGCGGTTACATTTATATGCTCAAGTTAAGCCATCTTGTTGATGATAAAATTCATGCCCGTTCTATTGGTCCATACTCGCTAATTACCCAACAGCCGCTCGGTGGAAAAGCACAGTTTGGGGGGCAGAGATTTGGAGAAATGGAAGTATGGGCACTGGAAGGTTACGGTGCTTCCCATATTCTTCAGGAAATTCTAACAGTTAAAAGTGATGACGTGGTTGGTAGAGCAAAAGCATACGAATCGATTGTAAAAGGTGAAAATCTACAGGAACCAAATATTCCTGAATCGTTCAATGTGTTAATTAAAGAGCTTCAGGGCTTAGGTCTTGATATAACAGTTAATTAACACCGAAGAACAATTATTTCACATAGAAATTAGGAGATAAAAAATGGTTTACAGAATTCAAGAACACGCAATGATGGATATTAATAGCATTACTATTAGTCTTGCTAGCCCCGATGATATATTGTCAAGATCTTATGGCGAAGTTACAAAACCGGAAACAATAAATTACAGATCGTTCCGCCCGGAAAAAGATGGGCTGTTCTGCGAAAAAATATTTGGACCAACACGCGATTGGGAATGCTACTGCGGCAAATATAAAAGAATAAGGTATAAAGGAATTATTTGCGATAGGTGCGGTGTTGAAGTAACTCAAAAAAGTGTTCGCCGCGAACGAATGGGACACATTTCTTTAGCTGTACCGGTTGTGCATATATGGTTCTTCAGGGCTCAGCCATCAAAAATTGGAAACATAATTGGCTTAAGTCTTAAGGAACTTGAAAAAGTTATTTACTATGAATCTTACATAGTTATAAATCCTGGTACTACAGGATCAAGTAAAAAAGATCTTATTTCGGAAGATCAGTATTATGAAGTATTAAACTCTCTTCCTGCAGATAACGATAAACTGGATGATACCGATCCGAATAAATTTGTAGCTCGAATAGGTGGCGATGCTGTTAAATCAATACTTAAAAATATTAATGTGGCGGAGTTATCGGGGGAATTAAGAGATAAAGTAAAAGTTGAAACCTCTCAGCAGAAAAAAGCAGATCTGCTTAAAAGATTAAGAGTGATAGAAGCATTTAAAGAAGAGATGGGTAAGGTTGAGAATAAACCAGAATGGATGGTACTTGGATTTATTCCTGTAATACCTCCTGAACTTAGACCTCTTGTACCTCTCGAAGGTGGAAGATTTGCAACTAGTGATCTTAACGACCTTTATAGAAGAGTTATAATACGTAATAACAGGTTGAAAAGATTAATTGATATTAAAGCTCCCGAAGTTATTTTGCGTAACGAAAAAAGAATGCTCCAGGAAGCTGTTGATGCATTGTTCGATAATTCCAGGAGAGGTAGTGCAGTAAGGAGCGATAACAATCGCCCGCTTAAATCTCTAAGCGATATGCTTAAAGGAAAACAGGGAAGATTCCGCCAGAACCTGCTTGGTAAACGAGTAGATTATTCAGGTCGTTCGGTAATTGTTGTGGGACCCGAACTAAAACTGCATCAGTGCGGCTTGCCTAAAGATATGGCTGTTGAATTGTTTAAACCGTTTATAATCAGAAAATTAATTGAACGCGGACATAATAAAACTGTTAAAAGCGCAAGAAAAGTTGTTGATAGAAAAGATCCATTAATCTGGGATATATTATCAAAAATAATTGAAGGGCACCCGATTCTTCTTAACCGTGCACCAACTTTGCATAGACTGGGAATACAAGCATTTCAACCCATACTTATTGATGAACGTGCAATCCAGCTGCATCCTATGGTTTGTACTGCATTTAATGCGGATTTTGATGGCGACCAGATGGCTGTGCACGTTCCGTTATCCTTCGAGGCTCAACTTGAAGCATCATTATTAATGCTAAGCAGTCACAACATCCTTTCACCGCAAAATGGTTCCCCCATTGTTGTACCAACACAGGATATTGTGCTCGGATGTTATTACTTAACCAAACTTAAAGAAGGTGAAAAAGGGGAAAATATGGTTTTCTCTTCACCCGAAGAAGCAATAATAGCATACAATAACGGGATATTAGGTCTTCATGCTAGAATACTCGTTTATGTTGATAACGAAAAGACTGAGACCACTACAGGCAGAGTAGTCTTTAACCAAATTGTTCCAAAGGAAATGGGTTTCTTTAACCAGCTTCTTATCAAAAAAACCTTTGGCAGCTTTGTTGGTAAAATGTTTATTGAACTGGGCAATAAAGTTACCGCAAAGTTTTTAGATGATCTTAAAGATATCGGATTTAAGTATGCAACAGAAGGCGGACTCTCGGTTAGCTATACAGATATGGTTGTGCCTGAACAAAAAGAAGATATGATTCGTAAAGCAAATAAAAAGGTTGATGCTATACTTAATGAACACGAGCAGGGCGTTATTACCGATGCTGAAAGATACAACAAAATAATAGATGTTTGGACTCATACTACAAATGATGTTGCACGAGCTTTAATGGAAAAAATTAAATCGGTTGACGGTGGTTTTAATTCGGTACATATGATGGTTGACTCCGGTGCTAGAGGTTCGCAGGAACAGGTAAGGCAACTTGCAGGTATGAGAGGATTGATGATGAAACCTCAAAAAACTCTTTCCGGGCAGGCAGGCGAAATTATTGAAAACCCGATTGTTGCTAACTTCAAAGAAGGACTTACAGTACTGGAATACTTTATCTCAACACATGGTGCTCGTAAAGGACTTGCTGATACAGCTTTAAAAACTGCTGATGCAGGATATTTAACAAGACGACTTGTTGATGTTGCGCAAGACGTTATTATAAGAGAAGACGATTGCGGAACAATACTTGGAATAGAAATTAAAGCACTGAAAGATGTAGAGCAGGAAAGAGAACCGCTGTCTGAAAGAATTACCGGGCGTGTTGCACAGGAAGATGTATATCATCCAATAACTGAAGAATTAATTGTTGAAGCCGGTGAGATGATTAACGAAGATATTGCGGAGAAAATTGAAGATGCTAACATCGATTCGGTTTATATAAGAACGGTTCTTACATGCGAATCTCGCAGGGGTGTTTGTGCAAAATGTTACGGTAGAAACCTTACAAACGGAAAAATTGTCGAACCTGGTGAAGCAGTTGGTATAATTGCAGCACAATCAATCGGCGAACCAGGAACACAGCTTACACTTAGAACATTCCACCTTGGTGGTACTTCATCCAGAATTGCCAGCCAATCGCAGCTTGAAACAAATGTAGAAGGAAAAGTTAAACTCGAAAAGATTTCTTCTGTAGAAAAAGTTGAAAAAGATCCGTTTGGCGGGCCCGATTATAAAATAAATGTAGTAACCGGAAGAAGAGGTGCAATAGGTATATATGATACCGATAACCGTCAACTAAAACGGTTTGATGTACCTTATGGAGCTGAACTTGTTGTTAGTCAAGGACAGGCAGTTAAGAAGGGTCAACCTCTCTATAACCATGATCCCTACAATGCCGTAATCTTAACGGATATATCAGGCAAAGTAAGATTTTTCGATCTCGTAGAGGGATCCACATTAAAGCAGGTTACTGATGAACAAACCGGGCACGTTCAAAAAGTTGTAATTGATTCGAAAGATAAAACATTAACACCAAGCATTACTATTGAAACCGAAGATGGAGAATTGAAATCATTCAATCTTCCTACCCGGTCGTATCTTTCAGTTGACGAAGGTGAAACAATTGCTGCAGGTACTATTCTTGCAAAAATATCGAAGCAAGCCACAAAGAGTCGCGATATTACTGGTGGTTTGCCAAGGGTAACAGAATTGTTTGAAGCCCGCAGCCCACAGGAACCTGCAGTAGTAGCCGATATTGAAGGCGTAGTAAAATTTGGAGCTAGGAAAAAAGGATCCAGGGAAATCCTGGTTGTAGCACAAGATGGTTCTGATGAGAAGAAATACAATGTACCTTTAGGAAAGCATATTCTTGTTCAGGAAACAGATGATATTCCTGCTGGAGAAAAAATAACCGATGGTCCTATAAATCCGCACGATATTCTAAGAATAAAAGGAACCAGCGCCGTTCAGGAGTATCTAGTAAATGAAATCCAGGATGTTTACCGGCTTCAGGGTGTTAAGATAAACGATAAACATATTGAAGTAATTGTGGGACAAATGCTTCAGAAAATCAGAATTGTTTCACCAGGCGATACCAAATTCCTGGAAGAAGATATTGTTGATAGAATCGAATTCATCGAAGAGAATGGTAAAATTCTTAATATGGTACTCATCGACGATAAGGGAGATTCGAAGTTCAAGAATAGTCATTTAATTACTAAAACAAAATTAAGAGAAACAAATGTCGATCTTAAGAAAAAGGATAAGAAGCAAATTGTAGCTCGCGATGCTGAGCCGGCAACCTTTGAACACGTATTGCTGGGTATTACACAGGCAGCTTTATCTACTAAAAGCTTTATTTCTGCAGCTTCATTCCAGGAAACAACAAAAGTGCTGGCAAATGCAGCAATTGAAGCTAAAAAAGATATACTTAGTGGATTAAAGGAAAATGTTGTTATGGGGCATTTGATTCCTGCCGGTACGGGTTTGAAGAAGTATCGTAATATTTTGCTAAAGTCAGAAATTAAAGTTCCTGAGGAATCTCAGGAAGAAGCAGTTTCAGCAAGCTAATATGATACTTAGGAAATTATATTTCAAAATCCGGTGCTATCTAAAGAGATAGACCGGGTCTTTTTATGATAGCCAAAAAAACGAATAATTAACTCTAAATTTCTTGACTTCATTTGGGTTAAAAAGTATATTTAGAGTCTGAATTTTTTTTAACTGGTAAATACTAGGAGATACTTTTGCCAACAATTAATCAGCTTGTAAGAAAAGGCCGGGTTAAGATTTTAACAAAAAGTAAAGCACGCGCTCTTAATGCTTGTCCGCAGAAAAGAGGAGTCTGTACAAGAGTTTATACAACAACACCAAAAAAGCCAAATTCTGCACTTAGGAAAGTAGCAAGAGTAAGGTTAACAAATAATATGGAAGTTACAGCTTACATCCCCGGAGAAGGACACAATCTCCAGGAGCACTCAATTGTACTTATTAGAGGTGGTAGAATAAAGGATTTACCAGGTGTAAGATATCATATTATAAGAGGAACGCTGGATACGAGTGGAGTTGAAGAAAGAAAAAATAGTAGATCGAAATACGGTGCTAAAAAACCGAAGGCGAAATAAAAGATGAGAAAAAGAAGAGCTGAAAAAAGGTTTATTAAACCTGATCCAAAATTTAACGATTTAATGGTTGCAAAATTTACCAACGCACTTATGCTGCAAGGTAAAAAGTCTACTGCAAGAAAAATTATTTACGATGCATTTAGTTTAGTTGAAGAAAAAACTAAAAAGACGGGTCTGGAAGTATTTCAGAAGGCAATTACAAATGTTCAACCATTAATTGAAGTAAAAAGCCGCAGGGTTGGCGGGGCTACTTACCAGGTTCCTACGGAAGTAAGACCTGAACGAAGAACAGCTCTTGCAATGAGATGGATAAAAATATTTTCCAGGAAGCGCAGCGAAAGAACTATGGCTCAAAGATTAGCCCAGGAATTAATTGCTGCATCTAATAATGAAGGATCGGCAGTAAAGAAAAAAGATGATACACATAAGATGGCAGAAGCTAACAAAGCATTTGCACATTTTAAATGGTAAAGGAAAGTTGATAGATAAGATATTATGGCAACAAGAGTTGATATAAATAAAGTAAGAAACATTGGCATTATGGCTCATATCGATGCCGGTAAAACTACTACCACAGAACGTATTCTGTTCTATACCGGAAAACTACATCGATTGGGCGAAGTGCATGATGGTGCTGCTACTATGGATTGGATGGAACAGGAAAAAGAGCGTGGAATTACTATTACCAGCGCTGCTACCACTTGCTTCTGGAATGATAATCAAATAAATATTATTGATACACCCGGACACGTGGATTTTACGGCTGAAGTTGAAAGATCGTTAAGAGTTTTAGATGGCGCAGTTGCACTATTTTGTGCTGTTGGGGGAGTAGAACCACAATCTGAAACGGTTTGGCGCCAGGCAGATAAGTATGATGTTCCTAGAATTGCTTTCATCAATAAAATGGATAGAACTGGTGCAGATTTTTATAAAGCAGTTCAAATGATGAGGGATAGACTTGGTGCTAATGCAATTCCTTTAACTTTACCAATTGGAGAAGGTGATTTATTTACGGGTGTTATTGATCTTATCACTTTTAAAGCAAGAATGTACCACGACGAAACTTTGGGCGCTACATTTGAAGAGATTGATATACCGCATGATCTTGTGGAAATTGCTAACAAGTATAGAACCGAAATGCTTGAAGCTGTTTCTGATGTAGATGATACACTCCTCGGAAAATATCTCGAAGGTGAAGAGATTAGTCCTGAAGAGATAAAAGTAGTCCTTCGTAAAGCAACTATTGAACTCAAAATAATTCCTGTGCTTTGTGGTTCAGCTTTTAAGAATAAGGGAGTTCAGAAACTTCTGGATTATATTATAGAATTTTTGCCATCACCGGCTGATGCGAAAGACGTTCAGGCGCATCATATTGGAATGAATGATGTTATAAAAAGAAAAATTGATGAGAAAGAAAAATTCAGTGCACTCGCATTCAAAATTGCGAATGATCCTTACGTTGGTAAACTTTGTTTCTTCAGAGTTTATTCAGGAGTACTGAAATCAGGTTCATATATTTATAATTCTACTAGCGGCAAAAAAGAAAGAATCTCAAGATTGCTGCAGATGCACGCAAATCACAGGGAAGAGATCAACGAAGTAAAAGCTGGCGATATTGCCTCTGCCGTAGGATTAAAGTTTACAAAAACCGGCGATACACTTTGTACTGAAGATGATCAAATCATCCTGGAAAAAATTACTTTCCCGGAACCAGTAATTCAAATTGCAATTGAGCCAAAAACTAAAGCCGATCAGGATAAGTTATCCGATGCTCTGTCAAAACTATCGGATGAAGATCCTACTTTCAGAGTTAAAGTTGATGATGAAACCGGTCAGACATTAATAAGCGGCATGGGCGAACTTCATCTTGAAATTCTTGTTGACAGAATGAGAAGAGAATTTAAAGTTGAAGCAAATATTGGCAAACCACAGGTTGCTTACAGAGAATCAATTACGGGCACTGTTACCGCAGAAGGAAAGTTTGTTAAACAAACCGGTGGTCGCGGTAAATTTGGTCATGTTTGGATTGAGATTAGTCCTAACGAACCTGGTAAAGGATATGAATTTATAAACGGTATTGTTGGTGGATCGGTTCCCAGAGAATATATTTCGTCTGTTTCGGCAGGAATCCAGGAATCGATGAGAAACGGTGTGGTAGCAGGTTTTCCTGTTGTTGATGTTAAGGCTAAATTGTTCGATGGTTCATACCATGATGTTGATTCGGATGAGCTTTCCTTTAAAGTAGCCGGTTCAATGGCTTTTAAGGCTGGATCTCGAAAAGCTAACCCGGTATTGCTCGAACCGATTATGTCTGTGGAAGTTGTAACTCCTGAAGAGTACCTGGGCGATGTAATGGGTGATTTGAATTCAAGGAGAGGAAAAATTGAAGGATTTGCTGCACGGAAAGATGCGCAGGTAATAAATGCTAATGTTCCGCTTTCTGAAATGTTTGGTTATGCAACAATTTTAAGATCGATGACACAGGGAAGAGCAATTTACTCAATGCAGTTCGATCATTATTCTGAGGTTCCAAAATCAATAGCTGAAGAAATAACAGAAAAATCATTAGGTAAAAAATCTACTGCAACTGCTTAATTAATTTAGAATTATTACAACAAGAAAAATAAAAAGGAGATAACGATGGCAAAAGAAAAATTTGATAGGAGTAAGCCTCACGTTAATGTTGGAACGATTGGTCACGTTGATCATGGTAAAACTACATTAACAGCTGCCATCACCATGGCTCTTGCCAAAAAGGGCTTATCTGAAGTAAGGACTTTCGATAGTATTGATAATGCACCTGAAGAAAAAGAAAGAGGCATTACAATAGCAACCGCACACGTTGAATATTCAACAGAGAACAGACATTATGCACATGTTGACTGTCCTGGTCATGCTGACTATGTTAAAAATATGATTACAGGTGCCGCTCAAATGGATGGTGCTATTTTGGTGGTTGCTGCTACAGATGGTCCTATGCCACAAACAAGAGAGCATATTCTCCTTGCACGTCAGGTAGGCGTTCCCAAAATGGTAGTCTATATGAACAAAGTGGATATGGTTGATGATCCTGAATTGCTTGAACTTGTTGAGGTAGAGTTAAGAGATCTTTTAAATGAGTATGAATTCCCGGGAGATGAAATTCCTATTATTCAGGGATCAGCACTTCAGGCACTCGAAGCTGCAGCAAGTGATGCACCAGTAGATGATCCGCGCTTAAAAAGTGTTTGGGAATTAATGGAAGCAGTAGACAGCTACATTCCAATACCTGAAAGAGATACAGACAAACCATTTCTAATGCCGGTTGAAGATGTATTCTCAATTACCGGTCGTGGAACTGTTGCTACCGGCAGAGTGGAAAGAGGACAGGTAAAAATTCAGGAAGAAGTTGAACTAATTGGTCTCGGGCTTCACAAGAAGACAGTTGTTACTGGTGTGGAGATGTTCAGAAAAGAATTAGATTCTGCTATGGCTGGTGATAACGCCGGTATCCTGTTAAGAGGAATTGATAAAAATGAAATTGAAAGAGGAATGGTTTTAGCTAAAACAGGATCCATTACTCCTCACACAAAATTTGAAGGTGAAGTTTACATCCTTTCAAAAGATGAAGGCGGACGCCATACGCCGTTCTTTAACGGTTATAGACCGCAGTTCTATTTTAGAACTACAGACGTAACCGGTGTGGCTACTCTACCTGAAGGTACCGAGATGGTTATGCCTGGTGATAATGTTAAACTTTCTATTGAACTTATTACTGAGATTGCTATGGAAGACGGACTAAGATTTGCTATTCGTGAAGGGGGCAGAACTGTTGGTGCTGGTGTAGTTACAAAGATTCTTGAATAGGAAAAAATAAAAATTTTAATGAAAAGGGAG
>CAZPSY010000021.1:0-14335 GCA_964589295.1 uncultured Ignavibacteriaceae bacterium | reverse complement strand
AATTACTGCAGCAAGCAGGCGCTATAGGATTGATGGTTGCAATGAAAGATGAACCGGTTCAAACGCAAGCCCTGTGGATGACGGTTTATGGAGTTGGAACTACTGTGGCAGTTATGCTTCCATACAGCAGAACTCACGAAAGCGAAGCTGATCACTTAGGACTAATATTTATGGCAAAGGCTGGTTATAATCCGCAAGCTGCCCCGGAATTCTGGCAAAGGATGGCAGCCGGCAGAGAAGGTGAACCGCTTGAATTCCTCAGCACTCACCCGTCAAGCCAAACAAGGATAGATGATTTGAACTCCTGGATGCCGGAAGCTATGCAGTATTATAATAAATAAGTGACAAAACTTTTTGGTTCTGCTTTAATCTCTTAAATATATTTTTTACATAAAAGTTCAGTTTTAACAAAAGCTGAACTTTTATTTTTATCTTACCAATTCCTTAACAAATACGGATATGAATTAATGAAAAAAATAATATTATTAATCTCTGTAATAATTTTAAGCTTTAATAATTTAGATTATGCGCAGGTAAATACAGAGCGATTTAGAGAAGATGCAGACTCGGTAGGCTTTTCCGGTTTTGTCGACCTGGAAGGAATTTTGGCTACAGGTAATACCGATTTTCAGCTAATTAGTTTAGGAGGCAGATTAAACTATAATTGGGGCGATGATTACACTTTTCTTATTGCAGATGGGGGTTACGGATGGGAGAAAGGTAATTCATTTGTAGATCAGATTTTTGCGCACCTGAGGCATGTAATTACAACAGGGGATTTACTTCAAATAGAATTATTTACACAATTCGATAATAACAAAAAACGATTATTATTAGCACGCGAACTTTTAGGTGGAGGTTTAAGATTTAGATTATTAAAAACAGAACATTTTAAGTTCAGATTAGGAACAGCTTATATGTTTGAAACAGAAAAATATGATCTTCCTGAAATTGCTTTTCATCCTAAGACAACCTCCCTGCACAGATTTTCAAGCTACATTACCCTCTCGTTTGAATTGAGTAAAGCATTATCATTTATTTCCACAACATATTACCAACCTAGTATAGCAGATATTAATGATTATAAGCTTTTTTCAGAAAACGCTTTGCTGGTTGATGCGGGAAAAGTTTTTGATTTTTTTATAAAATTTAATTTAAGATATGATTCCCGCCCGCCGGATACTATAAAAAACATTGATACCTTTTCACGCATAGGTTTTTCATTTAAGTTTGGCGGTGGTTAACAGTTAATAAAGTGCGATAGGTGTATGGATGGAACAACTAAAACAGATTAAATTGAAACTTTACTGATATTCATCCCAGCTTTTGATACCGAGATCATCAATCTTATACTGCTGCAGCGCTTTGATAAATCTTTTTGTTGCCTGTACATTTGTAAAAAGGGGAATATTAAGATCTACTGCTTTCCTGCGAATTATGTAATGCCTGTCGAGCTCAACTTTTTCGGATGACTTGGGAATATTTATCACAAGGTCTATCTTCCCTTCATCCATATAAGTTAAAACACCTGGCTCCTTGTTATCAAAAGGTCTGAACAATAACTCTATATTAATATCAGCTTCGCTTGCCATATAATATTCAACTGTTCCCTTTGTACCGTAAAATTTGTATCCCATCTCTTTTAAAATTAAAAGACTATCAAGCAATTCAGCTTTATTCTGTGGTGTTCCTGTAGAAAGCATTACAGCTTTCTCCGGAATTTTATAACCTATTGATAAATTACTTTTTAAAAACGCTTCGTTAAAATCATCACCAAGGCACGCAACTTCACCGGTTGAGGACATCTCAACGCCTGTAACCGGATCCGATCCTTTCAACCTTGTAAAAGAAAATTGAGATGCCTTAACACCAACGTAATCAAGGTCAAACGAAGATTTATCAATCTTTGCCACTTTTTCACCAAGCATTAATCTTGTTGCAATATCAATAAAGTTTATCTTCAAAGTTTTAGATACAAAAGGAAAACTCCTTGAAGCCCTCAGGTTACATTCGATTACCTTCACTTCATTATCCTTTGCAATAAACTGCATATTAAACGGACCTGTAATTTCAAATTCGCGGGCAATTCTTTTGGTAATTATCTTTATCCGTCTCATCGTTTCGAGATAAGTTCTCTGTGGTGGAAGAACAATTGTTGCATCACCCGAATGAACGCCTGCATTCTCAACATGTTCGGCAATTGCATAACAAAAGAGCTCTCCTTTTTCAGCAACTGCATCAATTTCTATTTCGCGTGCATCAGTAATAAATTTACTTATAACTACGGGATGATCCCTGTTCAATTCAGTAGCTTTTTTTAAGTAAAGTTCAAGTTCGTCTTCAGTTAATACAATGCTCATCGCTGCTCCGCTTAATACATAGCTCGGTCTTATAAGCACAGGATAACCAACCTTTTTTGAAAAGTCCTTTGCATCATTAAAAGTTGTAACTTCCTGCCATATCGGTTGATCAACTTTAAGTTTATCAAGTATCTGCGAAAATTTATGACGGCTTTCTGCATTATCAATCTGTAATGGAGAAGTACCAAGTATCTTTACATCTTTTTTATATAACTTCATCGCAAGATTATTTGGCACCTGCCCACCCGTAGAAACGATTACTCCATCAGGATTTTCCTTTTCATATATATCAAGCACACGTTCGAGTGTTAACTCTTCAAAATAAAGTTTATCACAAATATCATAATCTGTGCTTACGGTTTCCGGGTTGCAGTTAATCATAATCGATTTATAGTCACATTTATTAATTGCATTAACTGCAGTAACACAACACCAGTCAAATTCAACGGAGGAGCCTATCCTGTATGCACCACTCCCAAGAACAACAATCTGCTTCTCTTCGCCCTGCGCAATATCATCTTCCTCTCCATGGTAAGTAAGGTAGAGGTAATTTGTTTGTGCTGGATATTCCGCTGCAAGTGTGTCTATCTGCTTTACAACCGGAATAACATTTAATTTTTTTCGTTTCTCCCTAACCTCTTCCTCATTTCTTTTTGTTAAGATGGCGATCTGATTATCTGAAAAACCGTTTCTTTTCACTTCAAGCATAAAATCATCATCAATCTCATCAAGTGTTGAATAATTCAGTCTTTTTTCAACATCAACAATTTTTTTCATCTTATATAAAAACCATGGAGTGATCTTTGTGAGCTGATGTATTTTCTCAATAGAATATCCTTTTTGAAGAGCGAGCGCAATTGCAAATATTCTTTTATCGGTTGGTTCCAATAATTCTTTATCGAGATCTTTAAATTGAAGATTGTTGCAGACAAAACCATTCAATCCAACATCAAGCATTCTTATAGATTTTTGAAGAACTTCCTCAAAACTTCTCCCCAAGCTCATTACTTCTCCAACAGATTTCATTTCCGAACCAAGTTTAGTACTAACCTGTTGGAATTTCTGCAAGTCCCATCTTGGAAATTTAAGTGCAACGTAATCGAGTGCAGGTTCGAAACAAGCAGAAGTTTCCTGCGTTATGTTGTTTTCAATTTCATTTAAAGCATAACCCAGAGCCAGCTTTGTTGCAATGAACGCAAGCGGGTAACCTGTTGCTTTGGATGCAAGCGCAGAGCTTCTGCTAAGCCGGGCATTTACTTCAATTATCTTGTAATCACCTGTGTTGGGATTTAATGCATACTGAATGTTGCACTCCCCAATTACTCCAATATGTCTAATTAATTTTATTCCTATTGATCTCAGTTTGAAGTTTTCTTTAGCAGAAAGAGTTTGAACAGGAGCTATCACAACACTATCACCTGTATGAATTCCCATAGGATCAATATTCTCCATAGAACAGGTTGTGATGCAATTATCGTATTTATCCCGGACAATCTCATACTCAACTTCTTTCCATCCGTAAAGTGACTCTTCAATTAATATTTGGCTTGTAAACCTGAAAGCCTTGTTTGCTTTTTCTATAAGTTCTTCTCTATTATTCACAATACCCGATCCCAAGCCCCCAAGAGCGTAAGCTATTCTTACCATAACGGGAAAACCGATTTCATTTGCAGCTTCAATTGCTTCCTCAGCATTGCAGGCTGTTTTACTTTCAGCTACTTTTAAATCAATTTCACTACATTTTTCTGAAAACAAAAGCCGGTCCTCTGTTTCCATAATAGCTTGAATAGGTGTACCAAGTACTTTTATATTGTGTTTTTCAAGTATGCCTTTCTTAAAGAGTTCAACTCCAATGTTAAGTGCAGTCTGCCCGCCAAATTGAAGTAAAATGCTGTCAGGCTTTTCTTTTTCTATTATTCTTTCAACAAATTCTTTTGTGATGGGAAGGAAGTAAACTTTATCTGCAAAACCCTCAGATGTTTGGATTGTAGCAATGTTAGGATTAATTAATACGGAAACAATTCCATCTTCCTTTAAAGCTTTAATTGCCTGGCTGCCGGAATAATCAAACTCACCCGCCTGCCCTATTTGCAGGGCACCTGAACCGAGTATTAATACTTTTTTTGGTTTATGTTTTTTTATCATAACTTAATTATTTTTCTTTTGTCATGCTGAACTCGTTTCAGCATCTCAAAATTCAAAGGATAAATCATTCCAATCCTTATTCCTTGATTCAATTAAATTAATCTTCCATTGACGATGCCAATTTTTAAGTTGTTTCTCTCTATGAATAGCATCTTTAACAGTACTAAAAACTTCATAATAAATTAGTTTTGTTAAATTATATTTTTTTGTGAACTCATCTATTAGTTTATTTTTATGCTCATATACTCTTCTGTTTAAATTATTGGTAACTCCGATATAAAGTGTTCTTGAATTATTTGTCATTATATAAACGTAGTAATTATTCATATTACCTTATTGCCAATCTAGTGAGATCCCGAAATAAATTCGGGATGACCTAATGAATCAATCGAGCGCTCGTACGAACATATCAAAAATAAACTCACAATCATCCGGTCCCGGAGATGCTTCAGGATGAAACTGTGCTGCAAAAAAAGGTTTGGAAATATGTACAAGTCCCTCGTTCGTTCCATCGTTATCGTTCACAAACCACTCTCTCCAATCCTGCGGCAATGTATCCGATTTAACAGCATAGCCATGATTCTGTGAGGTGATATAACATCTTTTAGTTCCCATCTCGTTGCACGGCTGATTGTGCCCGCGATGACCGTACTTCAGTTTATAAGTATCAGCTCCGGCAGCAAGGGAAAGTATTTGCGAACCCAAACAAATTCCCAACATTGGAATATTTTTCTCCATCACTCTTTTAGTGTTTTCAATTGTTGCTACATTTAATTTTGGATTACCAGGTCCGTTAGAGAGCAGAATTCCATCAGCTTTTATTTTTGTAAAATCGTAATTGTAAGGAACACGAAGAACTGAAATATCTCTGCCTAAAAAAGCATGAATGATATTATTCTTCGTCCCGCAATCAACTAAAACAATCTTGGTTTTTCCTTTTGCATATTCAACTGGTTCCTTAACCGAAACTTCACCTACAAGATCAGTTTTGTTGGGATCGAGAAACTCAACTGTCTCTTTTTCATTAATAATTATTTTTCCAGGCATTGTACCTTTATCGCGGAGCTTGCGGGTTAACATTCTTGTATCAATCCCGGTTATCGCAGGAATTTTTTCCTCCTTTAACCAATCACCGAGAGATTTTTCAGCAGACCAGTGAGAGTATTCAGCTGAATAATTGGAAACTATCAAGCCCCTGCAATGAATTTTTTCCGATTCAAAATTTATATGCAACCCGTTTTCTTTTTCCTTTGATGGAACTCCGTAATTACCAATCAGAGGAAATGTGCAAACAAGAATTTGCCCGTTATAAGAAGGATCGGTGAGAGTTTCGGGATAACCAACCATCCCGGTATTAAAAACTACTTCGCCGTAATTGTTTTTGTTGAATCCGAAACTTGTTCCTGTAAACTCTGTTCCGTCTTCAAGAATTAATTTTGCAGTTATCTTTTCTTTCATCATTAAAGTTTAGATAAAAAAATAGCCGCTCAATGAGCGGCTTTTAAAATAGAGACACTTTATTATTTATATACTTTGTTAATACTTTTGTTTTAATTATCAAATATCCTTAAAAGTTTGAGTAAATATAAAATCATAAAGCATCAGATTCAAATTATCCACTGATTTTCCTGTTAAGGTTTACTTAACAGTAGCAAATACTTGCTTACCTTTTTTGGAAAACAATTGTTATAATTGGAAAGATAATCTAAAGTTCTTTTTTAAAGGAAAGTTTGAACAGAAAAAGTTACTGCCCGGCAAAACTCGCTTTCAAAAATATATCCTTTCACTGGATTTTTTCCTACAAAAAATACTAGAATCACTTTATGCATAAGAAACCTAAAATTTTCATACTGGATACAAATGTAATTCTGCATGATTCAAGCTGCATTCATCAATTTGAAGAGAATGATGTGGTTATTCCCTTAACAGTTATAGAAGAACTTGACCAGTTTAAAAGGGGAAGCCAGGTTATAAATCTTAATGCGCGTGAGTTTACCCGCACACTCGATTCACTTACAGGTGAAGATATTTTTAACGGCGGGGTTTCCATTGGTGAAGGAAAAGGACAACTAAGGATTGCCATTTCAAAGGGAATTTCGCAGGAGATAAAAGAAATCTTTAAAGAAGATACTCCCGATCACAGGATACTTGGAGTTGCATTTAATTGGCATAAGAAATTTAAAGATGAAAACATGATTGTGCTGGTAACAAAGGATGTTAATTTAAGAATGAAAGCTAAAGCGCTTGGTATTCCCGCACAGGATTATACTACTGATCGTGTGGGCAGCATAGAAGAATTATACAGCGGCAAACAGGTACTGGAAGATTTTGATGATGAGGTAATAGTAGAACTTTACCAACCGCCGTTTGAAGTTCCTGCAAAACCACTGCTCGACCGCATAAACGGGGATGCTCTGCCAAACAAGTTTTTCATCCTGCGTAATCTTAACAGGTCGGTACTTGCAAACCTGGACCAGGAAAAAGAACATTTAAGAAAGATTGATAAAAATGTTATTTATGGCATAACACCGCGCAACGCCGAACAGACCTTTGCAGTAGATGCACTTTCAAATGACAACATCAGGCTTGTATCAATGACTGGTAAAGCCGGAACAGGTAAAACTCTTCTAGCCCTTGCAAGTGCGTTGCATGTTCGTAAGCATTACCGCCAGATTTATATTGCCCGCCCCATTGTTCCATTAAGTAATAAAGATATCGGTTACCTGCCGGGAGATGTTGAAAGCAAACTTGCGCCATATATGCAGCCGTTGTGGGATAATTTAAAAGTTATACAGGATCAATATTCAGAAACTGATAAGCACTACCAGGTTATTGAAAATATGCTGAAAGATGAAAAGCTGATAATTGAAGCTCTTTCGTACATAAGAGGAAGAAGTTTGCAGCGAATATTTTTTATAGTTGATGAAGCACAAAACCTAACACCGCACGAAATTAAAACCATTATAACTCGTGCCGGTGAAGGTTCAAAGATTGTTTTTACAGGAGATGTTTACCAGATAGATCATCCTTATCTCGATGGGCAGTCAAACGGACTCTCCTATTTAATCGACCGGTTTAAAGGGCAGAAGCTTTACGCTCATATTAATTTGGAGAAAGGCGAGCGTAGTGAATTAGCGGAGTTGGCTAGTAATTTACTTTAACAAAGTCATAACTTTATTCTTGTTCATCTATCATCGCATTTTGCAAATATTTTTCCCGCCAGGTTTTAGCAAATTCAGTTAAATGAGGAAACTCTTCCTCGTTGTAACCATACATCAACATTTCCTTATGAACTTCTTCAAAACTTATATCAGAATTTTTAAGGCGATAAATAGCTGTTACAATTCCTGTACGATCTTTCCCTCCTAAACAATGGTACATTACAGGTTGGTTTTGCTGATTCTCAATAATTCTTAAAATGTTGTTTAAATCAGCAGTATCGGGTACATCTCTTCCATCCATCGAGATATGAAAATATTGAATGCCGAGACTATCACAAATTCTGCTTTCCCATAATTGATTTTCTTCACTCCCACGCAAATTAATTATTGTTTTTAAACCATGCCTTTTCATAACGGCAATTGATTCAATTGATGGTTGAGCAGAACGCCAGATGTCATCATCCACTATATGGAAATTAAATTGCTTATCACTTACAGACGTTTCGGGAGGAATGTAAGTATTTGCTACTTCTTCCCTAGGTTCGCAGCCAAGTACAAAATATATAAGAAAGATGATTGCAATGATCTTCTTCATAAGAATTCAATAATCCGATTGGTTATTTTTGAAGCAAAAAAATAAGATTTACAATATAAACTTACTCAAGTCCCTGTCTTTAACAATCTTATCAAGTTTATCCTTAACAAACTCAGCGGTTATTTTAACTGTTTCAGATGGAATTTTATCAGGAACATCAAAAAGTATTTCATCCAGTAAAGTTGTAAGGATTGTGTGAAGACGTCTTGCGCCAATGTTTTCAACCTGTTCGTTAACCTGAGTTGCAATTTTTGCAATCTCACAAATTCCATCTTCAGTAAAGTTTAATTTTACACCTTCAGTTTCCAGTAATGCACAATACTGTTTTAAAAGTGCGTTCTGCGGGGTTGTAAGTATCTTAACAAAATCATCTTCGGTTAAACTTAAGAGCTCAACACGTATTGGAAATCTTCCCTGCATTTCCGGGATAAGATCAGATGGTTTGGAAACATGAAAGGCACCCGAAGCAATAAACAAAATGTGATCGGTTTTTACTATTCCATATTTTGTGTTTACATTAGTTCCTTCAACAATAGGTAAAAGATCTCTTTGCACACCTTCACGCGAAACATCGGGACCTTGCGATTTACTGCCGTTACCGGCAACTTTATCGATTTCATCAATAAATACTATTCCCGATTCTTCAACTTTGCGGATAGCTTCCTGCTGGACGGTTTCCATATCGATCAGTTTTTGTGCTTCTTCCTGTGCCATAAGTTTTCTTGCTTCCGCAATGGTAGTTTTTCGTTTCTTTCTTTTCTTCGGCATAATGTTCCCCATAATTTCCTGGATGTTTATACCCATATCATCCATTCCCATGGGGCCCATAACCTGCATGCCAATTGCAGGCAGCGCCTGTGAATCGAACTCGATCATTTTTTCATCCATCTCACCTTTTTTCAATTTCTGCTTCATCCACTCGCGGGTCTTTTCATTTTTATATTCTTCCGATTCATCTTCCTTTTGCTTTATCTCTGCTGGTTGAGGTTCTGTTCTTACAGTTTGAACAGACTGTGGTTTTCTAACCGGTGGAATAAGAATATCGAGTATTCTTTCATCCGCCATCTCTTCGGCTTTCGGCTGAACCTCTTTTGTTTTTTCTGCCTTAACCATGTTTACAGCAAAATCGGTAAGGTCTCGTATCATCGATTCTACATCTCTTCCAACATAACCAACTTCTGTATACTTAGAAGCTTCAACTTTTATAAAAGGAGCTGCGGTAAGTTTAGCAAGCCGCCTTGATATTTCAGTTTTACCAACTCCTGTTGGTCCTATCAAAATAATATTGTTAGGAAGTATTTCTTCCCGCAAAACATCTTCCACCTGCTGCCTGCGCCACCTATTCCTTAATGCAATAGCAACAGCACGTTTTGCATCGGTTTGCCCGATGATATAATTATTAAGCTCTTCAACAATTTTTGTGGGTGTAAGTTCTTTCATTGACTTGTTTGGCATATCTGATTCATTTCTCCTTAGTCGATAATTTCAACATTTATTTTATCATTAGTGAAAACACAAATATCGGAAGCGGTTTTAAGTGCTTCTTCTGTAATTTCCTTTGCAGAAAGTTTACTGAATTTTTTTAACATTTTAGCAGCAGCAAGTGCGTACATTCCGCCTGAACCGATTGCAACAATTTTATCATCCGGCTCAATCACATCGCCGTTACCCGAAACTACAAGTGCTGTATCTTCCGAAATAATTGCAAGCATTGCTTCCAGCCGGCGAAGAAATTTATCGGTGCGCCATTCCTTTGCGAGTTCTACCGCTGCACGGTTAACATTTCCACGATATTGCTCCAGTTTATCTTCAAACCTTTCCATTAATGTAAACGCATCCGCAGTTCCACCGGCAAATCCGCAAAGCACTTTACCATTGGAAATTTTTCTAAGCTTAAGCGCGTTATGTTTCATAACGGTGTTGCCCAGGGAAACCTGCCCATCGCCGCCAAGTGCTGCCATTCCGTTGTGTACAATGCCTAAAATGGTTGTCGATTTTATTTTTTGCTTCATCAATTTTTCCTTCTCAGTTTCTATAAATTTTTTGTTTTATAGGGTTCCAAAAGTTTAACCGGAAATATTTTCGGTACCGATTTCCTGTAATCTGTATAAATTTCTCCAAAGTGTTTTGCTAATTTCTCCTCTTCGAAATAAGAACCAATGTAAAAATAAATGACTAAACAGGAGAAAAACACCAGGTAGAACAAATCCATCGTGGGTCTGAACAACAGGATAAGTATAGAAAAGAAATAAACAGGATGCCGTGTGTATTTAAAAGGTCCCTCTAATTGAAGAGTTAAATTTTCATCAAGTTCAGAATTATAACTTTTTTCAAAATATCTTTTTACCTGGTTCAATCCTAAAAATTCCTTAAAGCAAATATACTTAAATGCCCAGAATAAGCCTGCTAATGCAAGGAACTGCGGCACCAAAATAATTAGATCATACGGGTTGGGTAAATCGTAAAGAATTAGGTAAGGTTTAGGTGAAAGATCATAAATAAGGTAAAGTGAGGCAAGAGCGAAAATATTATACCCCAGCCGGTAAAACGCAATAAGATCACCAAAATTCCCTTTAAACCACTCTTTAACTTTTATTGAGGCAAGATAAGAATGAACTAACGCGTATAAACCAAAAAGAAGAATGATGGTAAGAACATCAAACACATAATTCATTATAACTCTTTTCGGAGCCGTGCAACAGGTATCCTTAACTGCTCCCTGTATTTTGCAACTGTTCTGCGCGCAATATGAATTCCCTCTTTGTTTAGCAGCTCGGCAAGTTTATCATCACTAAAGGGCTTTATCTTATCCTCACCCTCAATTATCTCTTTTAACATTTCTTTGATGTGCTTGTTTGATACCTCTTCGCCGTTATCGGTTGTTAATCCCTCGCTGAAAAAATATTTAAGTTCATGGATACCCATAGGACTTTGAACGTACTTTCCGTTAACAACCCTGCTAATTGTGGAGATATCCATATTTATCTCTTCGGCAATGTCCTTATAAATCATTGGTTTAAGAAGCTTTGGTCCCTTCTCAAAAAACTGGTACTGCCTTTGGAAAATTGCCTGCATTATTTTCATCAGCGTTTCCCTTCTTTGCTGTATACACGCAATAAACCATTTTGCAGATTCAAATTTTTCCCTTAAAAATTTATACGTCTCTTTTTCTCTGGAAGATTTTTTCCCTCTCTTACTCTTATTGCTTTCAAACATTTCCAGGTATTGCCTGCTAATAGTAACCGAAGGCATGCTTCTATCGTTAAGAGTAATTACAAAATCATTTTCAATTTTTTCTATTGAAAAATCTGGTGAGATCTGGTTCATCTCGGCTGATTCAATATTTCCTTCGCCCGGTTTGGGATTCATACTCTGGATAAGCTCAACGGTAGCTTTAATAGTTTCATCGGTCATATTCATTTTTAGCTTAAGCGCTTCAAATCTTCGCTTGGTAAAATCATCGTAGTATCCTATCAGCATCTTTTCTGCAAGATATTTGTAATAAGTATCTGCATATTTATCTGCACGTAATTGAATAAGCAGGCACTCTTGTAAATTGCGGCTGGCAATTCCAACCGGATCAAAGTGCTGTATTTTCTCCAGCATTTCTTCAGCATCTTCAGGTTTAATCGTAATATGTTCAAACAGTTCAAGTTCATTTAATATATCATCAAGGTCTCTTTTCAAATAACCATCCTTGTCAAGGTTGCCTATTATCTCTTCACCAAGAATATACATGGTTTCATCAAGGTTAAGCAGTCTAAGCTGTTCTGTAATGTGCTCTGTAAGTGTTTCTCTTGCGGGGGCTATCGGTTGGTATTGTTCTTCATCCTGGTTTTTAAAACTTTTTTCATGCTCAAAGTCGTCATCATTCATAAAGTCTTCAATTTCAAATTCTTCCTTATCAGGATCATTTATTTCTTCTAACTCATCATCTTTTTCTTTATCCTTATCTTCCTGCGTCATTTCCAGTTCTTCTTCAAGAATAGGATTTAATTCAAGTTCTGTTTTTATTCTCTGTTCCAACGCAAGAGTATTTAACTGTAGCAGTTTCTGGTATTGAATCTGCTGCGGCGATAGTTTCTGCTGCTGTGATAATCTCTGGTTTAATGATAACATATTACCTTCCGATGGCTTCCTTAAATTGTGAATACCAATTTTTTCCGTAGAGCCGGTTAAGCGGTTCCTCACAAAACTCTGCAACGGTTATATTATTATTTTTTCCAGCTTCAAAAGCGGGCTCACACTCATCAAATTTTTCAAATCTTAATATATCCCCTCCAAAATCTGAAACTCTTATTGGGAACAAGTGACATGAGATGGGTTTTTGAAAATCTGTTTTCCCTTCCCAGTACGCCTTTTCAATTGCACATTTTGCAATATCATCTTCAAAGTAAACAAAAACACATTCCTTATTATCCATACTTCTTATTAATAATTCATCGCTTTGAGTTTCGTAAAAACCGTTCTCTTCAATTTCTTTTTTATGTTCCACTGATAAATAAACTTTTACGGTTTCTAAAATTTCCTCTATATTCTCAATCTCGCTTTTTTTCAGCGGCGCACCAAATTCACTTTCAATAGTGCAGCAGGCGCCTTTGCACTTTTTTAAATCGCATTTAAAGGGCATTTCTGCAATTTCTGCACGAACAAGTATGTTTCCAACCGGTAATATTTTCCAGCTCATAAAATTGGAATAATTTTTGATGAAAAATACAGAATTGTTCGAAAATAGCAAAGTTTAAATCGTTCCGGCAATTCATTAAATTCCCCCCTATACTTTATCAAATCTCGCACCACAATTTATGGACTTAAAAAATAAAGTTGTTCTTTTAACCGGCGCATCTTCCGGGATAGGATATTCACTTGCTCATCATCTTGCAAAGGAGGGCTGTAAACTTGCTTTAATTGCAAGAAGGCAAAATCTCCTTACTAAACTTTCCGGGGAAATTAAGAGTGACGATTTGTTAACCATTCAATGTGATGTTGGAAAGCGGGAGCAGGTAACTGAAACTTTCGGAAAAGTTAAAGAACGTTTCGGTAAGATTGATATCGCAATTCTGAATGCAGGTGTTGGTGGAAGAGCAGGACTGAATTCTTATAATGGAAATAGAGCAAAAGAAATTTTCGATACAAATGCATTGAGCATTGTTTACTCCGTTGAACAACTTTTACCAGAATTTATGGAACGAAAAAATGGAATGATAGTTGGCATTTCTACACTTGCCGATTCAAGGGGATTTCCGAAAAGCGGGTTTTATAACGCAAGTAAAGCTGCTGCAACAATTTTACTCGAAAGCTTAAGAATAGAATTAAAACCTTTCAACGTTAAGGTTATAACTGTAAAGCCGGGTTTCGTTCGCACACCAATGACTGATAAAAATGAGTTTCACATGCCGTTTATGATGAATGTTGATAAAGCAGCAAAGATCATCCTTGAAGGAATTAAAAAAGAGAAGCTGGTGATTGAATTTCCTCTTTCAATCGTACTTGCAACAAAGTTGATGAATATTCTGCCTAACTTCCTGTTTGATAGGTTAGCAGGTAAAAAACCTCCGGCAAGAAAAGATAAAGTAATTACGGAATAGAATAATTATATTGAGGTAACATTATTTATTGGGCAATGTTAAAATATATATTTTTCTTTTCCCCACTTTTTTTTTCTGCTGCTTTTGCACAGGCCGACACCACGCTCGTCTTAAGCGAAATAATGTTCTTTCCTAATTCGGGACCAAATGAATTTATTGAACTTTACAACTTTAGTGAAACAGAAAGTATTGATCTAGATAGTTTTAAGATCAAATATTCTACTTCCACTCCTGATATTATTATTGATGCAGGCGAAGGAACAATTCTCCCTCCAAATTCTTTTGCAATAATCCTGGAAGGTGATTATCCCTTTGGTTTTGGTATTTACGATGGCTTAATTCCACCGGAAGCATTACTATTAAAAATTGATGACAACTCTTTTGGCTCATCCGGGATGGCGAACACTTCCGACAGACCAATCTGGTTATTGAATAATAACGAGGATACGCTTGAAGCTTATTTATATTCTGCAAATAACAGTGAGG
>CAZPSY010000020.1:0-14694 GCA_964589295.1 uncultured Ignavibacteriaceae bacterium | reverse complement strand
CTTTTTTTATGCGTGGATGAAAAAATTTTGGATTTTATAAAATAAGATTTATCTTTGGTTAATTATTAATTAACCTTTAATTCTATCCGGAGAGATGGAGAAGGAAACAATGAAAAAATTTAACAACATTATTAACCTCTGCGGATTTAATCCAAAGAGGATTTTTTGTATATGCATATAAAATCAAAACCAGTAGACCAGGAAGGTCTTGAAAGAATCATAACAAGAATTTCTCACGAAATACTTGAAAAAAACAAGGGCTCAAAAAATCTTGTAATAATCGGTATGCGTACACGGGGCGAATTTTTAGCAAACAGGATTGCTGAAAAGATCAAAAAAATTGATAATGCTGAACTCCCCCTTGGTGTTCTTGATGCAACTTTATACCGTGATGATTTTCGTACCCGCCTTAAGCAGCCGGAAATATCCGTTTCCAACATTACCTTCGATCTTAATGAAAAAGATATAATTTTAGTTGATGATGTTTTATATACCGGCAGAACAGTTCGATCAGCATTAAACGCCCTTATGGATATGGGAAGACCAGCTTCTATTCAACTTTGTATTCTTGTTGATAGAGGGCATCGCGAACTTCCTATTCGGGCTGATTATGTAGGGAAGAATATACCAACTTCGCATAACGAAGAAATTAAAGTGAAATTGAGCGAGATTGATGGCGAAGATGCTATCTATCTTATTGAAGTAAATAATGAATAATTAGATTTAATATGCCATTAAACAGCAGACATTTATTAGGATTGCAGGGTGTGCCAAAGGAAGATATTCAATTAATCCTGGATACAGCACACACATTTAGGGAAATTCTTGATAGACCAATTAAAAAAGTTCCTACCCTGCAGGGAAAAACAATTGTAAACCTGTTTTATGAAAGTTCTACCAGAACAAGAATTTCATTTGAACTTGCTGAAAAAAGACTCTCAGCTGATACAATAAACTTTTCAATTTCCGGCAGCAGTGTAAGCAAAGGTGAGACTTTTAAAGATACTATGCGAAACATTGAAGCAATGAAAGTAGATATGGTTGTTGCACGGCACGGGGCTGCTGGTGTACCGTTATTCCTAACAAATATTTGCGACGCAAATATTATAAATGCCGGCGACGGCATCCATGAACATCCAACACAGGCACTTCTGGATATGTACTCCATCAGGCAAAAGCTTGGAAAACTGGAAGGACTTAAAGTTTGTATTGTTGGAGATGTTGCCCATAGCAGGGTTGCACTTTCCAATATTTACGGTTTAATAACTATGGGAGCAAAAGTTTCCGTGTGCGGACCTTCAACTATGATTCCGAGATATATGCAGGAATTAGGAGTTGATGTAATTCATAACATAGATGAGGCAATACAGGAAAATGATGTGCTTAATGTTTTGCGCATTCAACTCGAACGAAAAGCAAAGGAATATTTTCCCTCTATAAGAGAGTATGCAAAATATTTTGGAATTACACAGGAAAGACTGGATAAAAACGGTAAAGATATTTTGTTGCTGCATCCTGGGCCTATAAACCGCGGGGTTGAACTATCTTCCGAAGTAGCTGATGGATCTAACCAGATTATACTATACCAGGTTACCAACGGTGTGGCTGTTCGCATGGCTGTACTTTATTTATTGGGAACACTTAACTAAGGATTTTGTTAATGAAAGTAGCTTTAAAAAATGTAAACATAATTCATCCTGAACAGAAAATAGATGAAAAAAATGTATCTATACTTTTAACTGATGGTATCATTTCAAAAATAGGCAAATTAAGTAAAGAAGATCTGGATGGAGCCAAAGAACTAGATTTGGAAAATAAATATGTTGTACCGGGATTTTTTGATATGCATGTTCATTTAAGAGAGCCGGGCAGGGAAGATAAGGAAACAGTTGAAACCGGTTGTAACAGCGCTGCCAATGGTGGGTTTACAGCGGTTGCATGCATGCCAAATACTGAACCCGCGATTGATTCGGCAGAAGTGGTAAATTTTATAAAAGAAAAAGCTTCAACTCACTTAGTTGATGTTTATCCAATCGGTGCAGCAACTCTTAAAAGAGAGGGCGAAGTTATTGCACCTATGGCAGAACTTTATGAGGCTGGTGTTGTTGGTTTTTCGGATGATGGAGTAGCTGTAAAAACCGCATCGGTTTTGCGTAGAGCTTTGGAATATTCAAGCATGTATAAAGTTCCCATAATTGAGCACTGTGAGGATGAATCCCTAACAGGTGGTGCAATGAATGAAGGAATTAACTCAACAATGCTTGGCTTGCCCCCGGTTCCGGCAGTATCGGAAGATATTATTGTTGGAAGAGATATTTTAATGGCTGAATATACCGGCGGTAAAATTCATATTGCACATATTAGTACTGCATCTGCCGTAGAAATGGTTAGACAGGCAAAAAAGAAAAATCTTCCTGTTACAGCAGAAGTTACCCCTCATCATTTTACACTAACCGATGATGCAGTCAAAAGCTATGATACCAATACCAAAATGAGCCCGCCTCTCAGAACTCAGAAAGATATTGATGCATTATTAAAAGGATTGAAAGATGGTACCATTGATGCTATTGCCAGCGATCATGCACCGCATGCGATTGAAGAAAAGGAAACTGAATTCCAGTATGCACCAAATGGTATTGTTGGTTTGGAAACTGAAGTTGGGTTAACATTATCAGAATTATATCACAAAAAAATTCTTACCCTGGAACAAGTTATTCAAAAGTTATCGATCAATCCCAGGAAAATTTGTAATATCCCCGTTCCCAAGTTTGAAGTTGGTGAATCGGCTAATTTTACAATCTTAGATTTAAACCTGGTTTGGACAGTTGATATAAAAGAATTCAAATCTAAATCAAAAAATTCTCCATTCGATAAAAGACTGCTCACAGGAAAATCTGTTGGGGTTATAAACAAAGGAAAATTATTCTTTAACAACGAAATGATCTTCATTTAGCATATCCGGTTCACTTATCATCACAAGAATCCATGCTTACTTCATTTCCTTTGTGTGTCCACTAAAATATACGCATTTCTTTAGAAATTCTCATTTATTTAACGTTTTCCAACAAAACTGGCCTGGCATTTAATTTGGCTCTGTGGATTAGATCTAAATAAAAAAAATAGGTGATCCAAATGAAAAAGTTAATATTAATAATAACCATTACAACCATTTTATTGTTGCAGGCATGCGATATTTACGATCCATATAATTATCAAGAACCCGATTACACTCCGCCTAATCCTCCAACAGGTGTTATAATGCTTAATGGTGACAACAGGGTTGATCTTACCTGGAATGATAACAGGGATTCCGATCTTTCCGGTTACAATATTTACTACAGCGATTCCTACGATGGAAAATATTATCCGATCGGTTCAACTGCTTATAATTTCTTTATCGATTACGATGCTGTGAATGGCGATACATACTACTATGCTGTTACAGCTTACGACTATAACGGAAATGAAAGCGATTTGAGCAGAGATGTTATTTATGCTACTCCAAGACCAGAAGGATTTAACCAATCGATTTTTGATTACAGGAGATTTCCTAATAATTCCGGTTATTCTTTTTCATTCTACTCGGTTGTTGCATACGATGATTTAGATGTAGATTTCTTCTTTGAAAATTATCAAGGTGATTTTTACATAGACGTTTGGGATGACACTGATATTCAGGATGTTGGACCAACATACGATATTTACGATATTCCTTTCGCACCTACTACAGGGTGGTCTCCCACAAAAGATGCTCTGGCAATAGAAGGACACACCTATGTTTTTTGGACATGGGACAATCACTTTGCAAAGATTAGAATTTCATCTATAACACCTGATCGAATGGTGTTCGATTGGGCTTATCAATTAGTTGAAGGTGAGATTATGCTCAAGAGATCTGGGACAAGTGAAATCCGTAATCCTCTTGCAAAAGAGTGGAGCAGGTAGCAAGTAATTTCTGTCAGCTAAACACAGGGTGTAATTTAATAGCAGCCGGAATCATTCAATATAGATTTCGGCTGCAGAAATACTTAAATTAAGCAAAGTAATGAAGAAGATATGTGTACACTTTGTATTTGCGTTAATGTTTGTTGGTACATTCACTGCCGAATTCTATTCTCAAGATTATAACATAAATAAAAAATTAAATTCGCAATCTAAATTCCATTTTGAAAATGTGATTTTCCAGGAAATTGAGAATGGAATTGTAGAAAGTGATGTTTCAAAAATTGCCAGGTATTTTGGCCCAAAACCCTACTTAAGTTTTTCAAATGGTGTTACAGGATATTACAGTTCTAACCAGGCATATTATATTTTGGAAGATTTTTTTAATATTTATAAAGTAATCTCCTTCAAGTTCGATCATAAAAAAAATGATGGCTCGGTTTCTTATGCAACCGGTATTTATTATTACGAGAGTAGAGGGAAGCGCGATTCAGCACAAGTTTATATCACGCTCAGCAAACTTGGAGACAACTGGTTTATCACTCAGATATCAATTAATTGATGTTAGCCAAATTTATTAAATTTTTTAAAGGCGATAGGAAATATTTTGCTATCGTCTTTTTTATTTTAATCCTGATATTAATCATCGGAGTCCTTACACCGGTATATATTGATAATAGGAACCAAAATTGGGAAGAACAATTAATTGAGAAAAATCATGAAATTGAAAATTCGGTTTACGACTTATTTAAAGAAAAGGAATCTA
Organism: uncultured Ignavibacteriaceae bacterium; assembly: GCA_964589295.1. Taxonomy (GTDB): domain Bacteria; phylum Bacteroidota; class Ignavibacteria; order Ignavibacteriales; family Ignavibacteriaceae; genus JAZGGS01. The sequence continues at coordinate 9,986 of CAZPSY010000020.1, read as the reverse complement.
AGCTACTTGGTGTTAAAACCAGGTTAAAATCAGGTCTTGCTCACACATTATCAGCTAAAAAATATGCTTTTGGTGAATTAATATCTTTAGTAAATTCTGAAGAATTTGTTGACTATTCGGTGGAAGTAATTGCGCCTAACGGTAAAATAATTGCATGGAACGAATTAATCGCATTAGAACAAGATGATATATTTCCTCTTAATTTTCCTCTTAGCGAAGTTCATTTTTATTCATCAGGACTCATAACATATCTAACAGTAATTGATACGGTAAGTATCAGGAATGACATCTTTTATTTAGCGGTTAGCCAGCCGATCGAAAAACATTACACACTTCAAAATAAATATTTTTCATCACTAAGCTTTAAGGAAGAACTAACCAAAAAATTTAATACACGATTCGAAGTTCTCTATACACCGTATGCACAATTCTCTATAGATGGACGGAATTACTCATTCGCATTACTGAATAATTATCATAATAAAATCGGGAATGTTAATTTTATCAAGCCATCTCTTAATTCATCCGTTACAGAAATCAGGCAAACTGCCGCAAAATATCAATCGGTTTTAGTTGTTCTTGTACTTCTACTTTTAGCAGTTGGTTTTAAGGGCGATTTTAAAAAACTAAAAAGCAGGTTTGTAAAATTATTATTTTTAATTGTCTATTTGGGTGCAGTTCGTTTACTCTTTTTCTGGCTTGGGTTTCCTACCAACTTTCTTTCAGGTCCTCTAATTGAGCCAGCATATTTCTCATCTATTTTTGCAGGTGGAATCGTAAAATCTCCACTGGAATTGTTAGTAACAAATATCTTTCTGGTGATTATTGGATTTTTCACCATTCAATATGCAGTTGATTATCTGAAGAGATCGAAACCCAACAGATTCAGGTTTTTTAAAGTAGTAGTTACTCCTGTTTTTGCCATCCTGTTTTTTTATATGATAAGAGGAATGAGCGCATCCGTTAAAAGTGTTATTTTTGATTCTACAATCCGATACTTTAAGGAACCAACCCTTATACCAAATTTGCCATCACTTGTAATGAATTTGAATACTCTTATGATGACGATTGCAATCTTATTAACACTGATAGCACTCATACTACTTATTGGCGAATTTCTTAATTTTCTTGGCGGCGGGAAGTTCAAATTAAGATTAGCACTTCTCTTTATTATCATCCAAGCTGCTGGCTATATATTTTTTCAGTTTCAAAAAGAACCGCTTATTACACACCTAATGATATTTCTTATCATCCTTTTCGTGTTCATACTTGCTTACCAGTTTCTTTACCGGAACTCAAATGTATTACAAAATCTTATTTATGCTACGCTTATCTCCTCAGTTATTGCAATTACGCTATTAAATCATTTTAATCTTATTCTTGAAAGAGGAACTTTAAGCACAATTGGTTTAGAAGTAAACAGGGCGAATGAAAATCTTCTCCGTTTTTTAATTGATGAGACGTTAAGAAATTCATTAAAGGATGGTGAAGTTGTTGAATCATTTTATAAGAGCAGCACGAATTATGATGCCCAGGCATTTATAATCTGGAGTAAGAGTCCACTTCAGAGAGAATCAAAAAATTCATCAGTTTTGCTTTTTGATAGAAACAAAGAAATACTTGGTAAATTTTCTGTAGGAATTGATGAGGAAGTGGATATTTTTGAGTACTTCAATGATAACAGTGATAGTCTTATCCTCGTTATAGAATTACAAAAAGATAATCTTTCTGATGTAAAACGGTTCGTTGGATTGGCTCCTGTTATGCAGAGAGATATTGTATCCGGCTTCATTGGAGTTATAACCGATTTCAATATTGAAGGGATCGGTTCAGGAAACTTCCCGGATTTTCTTGAATCCAACAGAGCAGTTCTGGGTTCTGTAATTGATTTAAACCTGGTTAATATTTTTGAGTTTGTTGATGGAAACGTAACGCAGGTTTATGGCGATCTTTTCCCTTCGCGTGAACAAGAGGAGCAAATATTCAATGCAGAATTATCCAGTTTTAATGATAGCTGGATAAATCTTTCCATTTATGGTGAAAACTACATAACCTACATTATCAAAATAGACAAGAATGATATGGAGAGAGTAATAGCCGTATCAATTAAGGAGAAAAAACTTACCTGGAATTTATTTAACTTCTTTAAGATCTTTATACTACATAGTCTATTTATTCTTTTGCTTTTAATCTTCCTGCTAGTCTTTCGGTTTATTAAGATCAGGTATACTTTTAAAACAAGATTGCTTATTGCCTTCTTGATTATTTCTGTGCTGCCCATTGTAATTTTAGCTGTATACAACCAACAGGAAGGAAAGAATAGGAGTGATGCAGCTATATTTACTGAACTTAGCAAACGATCAGATTATCTTGAAAACCATGTAAGAGCACAAAAACAAAAACATATTGACAGGGATTTAATCAAAGCATTCGATAACGCCGGTAAAGAACTTGGTATATCTTTTGCGATTTATGAAGTTTCCCATCAACTTTATAACTCGAGAGAAGAGTTTTACAATACTGGATTATTTAACAAAAAGTTAAACTCTAAAGCACATTACAATCTTAATTATTTAAGCTACAGGGAATATCTAACTAATGAAACGATTAATAATTTTATTTATGACGCTTATTACAGGAAAATAACTATTGAAGGAAGACCCCTGATTATAGGGGTAAACGATGCCTTCAATAAAATAAAGTTAAGCTATTCGACTGTTAATGTTGATGTATTTCTCTTTGGAGTTTATTCTTTTGCACTCATAATCATCATTATAATCAGTACAGTTTTTGCCAACCAGATATCTGCTCCTATCCGAAGATTAACCAAAGCTACAGAATCGGTGGCACAGGGCGATCTAAGTGTACGTCTTGAAAATAATGAACAAGGAGAATTGAAAGATCTTTTTGACGGCTTCGAATCGATGACTAGTGAACTGCAAAAGAACCAGGTTGAAATTGCAGAACTGGAAAGGGAAAATGCATGGAAGGAGATGGCAAGACAGGTTGCCCACGAAATAAAAAATCCGTTAACTCCTATGAAGTTATCTATTCAACAAATGGTAGCTGCACATAAAGATAAAAGGAAAGATTTCGGAAGTTTATTTGTTAAACTAGCTCATTCTGTATTAAATCAAATTGATAATCTCAGTCTTATCGCCTCGGAATTTTCTACTTTTGCAAAAATGCCCAGTATTAATCTTGAAGTAATTGAACTGGTTCCAATAATAAACGATACAATTAACCTGTTTATGGATGAACGAATTAATTTTTCATTAAAAATACCCGATGATCAGATCTTGATTGAAGCTGATAAATCACAGTTGAGAAGAATGGCCATTAACTTAATTCGTAATTCAATCCAGGCAGAAGCTACAAGTATAGATATTGAAATTTCAGAAAATGATAATGTTGTTTCGATTCTTATTAAAGACAACGGAAACGGAATTGATGAAGAAAACAAAAGTAAAATATTTAAACCTAATTTTACAACAAAAGATAAAGGTATGGGCTTAGGTTTAAAATTAACAAAAAGATTTTTACAACGTCTAAATGGCAATATACAACTTATCGATTCTTCTCCAGCAGGTACAACTTTTGCAATAACAATTCCGCTTCACCAGGAAAAAACCAACCCTGGTACCTGATGAAGACGCAATCTCTTACTCCTCATCAATCTGTTGCGTTAGATATTTCGAAGTCAGTCTCCTTAACAGCAAATGCCGGTTCCGGTAAAACTTATGTGCTTGCAAAAAGATACCTGGAAATAGCAGTAAAAGCTGATGTTTCCTTAAAAAATATTGCAGCCATAACTTTTACAGAAAAAGCAGCGGGCGAACTCTACAAAAAAATATCTGAAGAAATTGATCTTATGTATAAATCAACTTCAGATATTCTTCTTAAAAAGAAATTAAGATATATAAGAAGACAACTTGTATCGGCTAACATTTCAACTATACATTCATTTTGCCTGGATATTTTGCGTGAATATTCTGTTGAAGCAGAACTTGACGCAAACTTTATCCCAATTGACGCAAGGACATCGGGCGAGCTGCTTGAACTATCTGCTGAAGAAACAATAAAAAAACTTTTAAGTAGTGAGGATAATGAGCGGATAAAATCATTGTACCGTCTATTTTCATCAAAACATCTGCTTTCAAAAGAATTAATTAAACTGGTTGAGAAAAGAAAAAATGTAATTGAGCTGGATAATAAAATATATCACTCTTCTCATTCTGTAATTGCAACATTTTTCCATAACTCGTTTATTGAGCTGGCACAGAATATTTATTTACTGGAAGAAAAGAATTTTTGGCAGCACCTTAATATCATTAACGAAAAAGTTCTTGAACATAATACTGATAATGAAATTGCATTTAAGGTTAAAGAATATATAACTAAGGATAAAGATAACATTAACATAAAAGTTCTGCTTAATTTGCTCTTTGAGCTTAAAACGCTTGTCTGCACCGATAAAGGAAATATTAGGGACAGAGGATATTTATCTAAAAAAGTAAGGGATAGTGTTCAGGAATCGATTACGAAAGTTGAGGCATTATTTGAAGGTATTTCAAAACTAGTTGTTGATGATGATCATCAGCTTGTTGAAAAAGAACTTGCAAAATATGGTAAAAGTTTAATTCACATTTTTGAGTTTGTCCTTGCCGAGTATGAAACCAGGAAAAGAGAAAACGGATTTTTAGATTATGAAGATATCTTAATTAAAACAAAAAATATCTTGAAAAATGAATATGTAAAAGAAGCACTCTCTGAGAAATATAGATATTTAATGGTTGATGAATACCAGGATACAAACGAAATCCAGTATAAAATATTTCTTCCAATTTTAGATTATCTCAAAAAGGGAAACCTCTTTGTTGTTGGTGATGAGAAACAAAGCATCTATCAGTTCAGGGATGCGGAACTGGAAGTGTTCGAGCGGACAAAGCTTGATATAGTTGAAGAATATGGAAAGAGCTCTGAGCTACTATTGCCTGATAGTTTCAGGATGGCACCGAAACTTTGTTTGTTTACAAATTATATTTTTAAAGAAATATTTAAAGATCCAAAAACACTTTATAACGAAGTTCAGCCCTCTTCAATTATTTGTGCCAGGGATAATGATTTTGATGGTAAAGTGGAAATACTTTTAGCAGATGATGATAATGCTGAAGCAGATTTAGTTGCCAAAAGAATTGTGCAGCTTGTAAATGGTGAGTTTAAGAATAGAGGTAAAAACTGGAATAACATTGCAATACTTGTACGGAAAAGAAGTTCATTTGCAAGCCTGGAAAAATCATTTACAAAGTATAAAATACCATATTCAATTATTGGAGGGAAAGGATTTTACCAGCAGCAAACCATTTATGATGTATACAATTATTTTTCATTCCTTCTTAACAAAGAAAATGACACTGCACTAGTTGGTGCTTTACGCTCACCGTTTTTTACTGTTTCAGATTCTATGTTATTTGAATTATCCTTTTTCGATGGAAATAATTATTGGCAAAAAATTGATAATGCAAAAAAACAAATCAGTGTGTGGAACCCGATAGCTGAGCAACTGGAAGAAAACCTTTTGCTAAGCCACCGTGCGGAAATTTCTTTTCTACTAAGAAAAATTCTTAGCGAATCGGATTTTCTCCCAGTTGTTTCTTCAAAAAAATCAGGTGTGCAGAAACTTGCAAATATTAATAAGCTGGTTAAAATAACTATAGACTTTGAAAACCAGGGTTTTAGAACTCTTTATGACTATGTGAACTTTTTGGCAGATGCTATAGACAGCCGTGAAGACGAAGCACAGGCAGGTTTAAGTGCGGATAAGGAGAGCGTGAATATTCTAACCATCCACCAGGCAAAGGGTTTGGAATTTTCTGCTGTGTTTCTTTTTAATTGCCAGCATACTTCAGCAATTGATTCAGTAAAATCAAAATCAGTTTCCGTAAATAAAAATTTTGGATTGCTAACCAAAGTGCCTTTACAAGATGATTATTTTAGCGAATACAAAGCAGCACCAATAGTAAATGCACATAACCTTGTTGAAGAGAAAAAAAATATAGCTGAAATAAAACGACTTTTCTATGTTGCAGTAACAAGAGCTGAAGATTACTTATTCATTTCTTCATCAGCAACTGAGAAGTTCAAAGCTTCTTCTTTTATGCACATTTTAGAAGATGGTCTGCAGATAGATATTGATTCCAATGAAATAGAATTGCAGGGTGAGCTTGAATTTCTTATGGTGAAGGAGAACAAATATCAGAATGAAGTTAAGAAACTTATTATTAATATTCCTGTTGTAAATTATATTAAAGATTTTGACTTTACAGGATTGAGTGAAGAGAAAAAAGATGATAAAAAATTATTTGGTACAAACCCAATTTCAGACATTCCTGAAGGAGAAATTATCTCCGCAACTAAATTAGCAGTGTTTCATCAATGCCCGGTTAAATATAAACTTATATATGATCTTGGCTTTTCTGAATTATTTAACCGTTACAATAAATGGCAAAAAAAATCCGGGAAAAGAATAGCATTTGAGTTTAAACCAGGCGAAGATAGCATTGCTTCACCGGAAGATGAAAAACCTGAGACTTATGGTTATTCAGATGTAAAAGGAATGATAATTCATTCTGCTCTCGAAAAACAAATATCTCTGGGTAATCTGAATAATTTTGTTAAAGATGAACTCGATAAGTTATTATCATTTTCCAGTGAACTTGCTAAACTGAAGGGTATCTTAAATAAGGAAATTGTTAATTATCTAATTGAATTTTATCAATCTGAAGAATTTAAGTATTTAAATTCCTTTAAATATTTCTATAACGAACTTAAAGTTTATCTAAATGAAGATGATCATTTTTTATATGGAATTATTGATAAACTGATTTTGGACGATGGCAGGTTAACAATAGTAGATTATAAAACTGATGATATTGAAGAAAATGAAATACAAGAGCGAGCTGATAACTATATAACTCAATTAAAATTTTATGCATATATTATTAGAAGGTCGTTTAAAGATGTTATTGATATCCAGCTAAGAATAGTTTTTCTTAAACATCCCACTAAAGCAGTAATTATTAATCTTAGTGAAAAAGAAAGGGGACAAATAAAGCAGGAAATTAAACTGTTTTTAGATAGTGTGAGAAAAAATAATTTTAAACCTAATAGTAATCATTGCTCGAGTTGTAGTTTCTCAATAAATTACACTACCTGCATTTCCAATTTTTCTAACTCTACAAGGATTTAATAAATTTTAGAGGATCATTACAGGCAATTATAAAAATGCAAAAGAAGATAACTACTATACGAAACCTTGAGCTGGTTGAAAGGGAACTAAACTCTGCAACTGCAGGTGTGATCTCTGTTTCGCTTCTGAAGACGAAGTTTGTTCAGTTTGGAACTAATTTTGTTTACCAGGATAAGAATATTTTCATTTTTATTGATGATGAAGAGCTGCTGAGAAGTATAAAATTTGATTCACTTTCGCGGTTCACAGTATTAAAGCAAAAAACCACTGAAGATAAGGAAGAATCTATTTACAAGTTATCTTCAATTCAGGTTACTGGTAATTTGAGGGAAGCCGAAGAGAAAAAAGTTATAAACGATATAACACAAACTTATATTCAAAAATATTCGGGAAAGTTGATACTCCCGGACGATAAAACCGCTTCAATGGGTAAGCTTGTTTTTGTAGATTCTGAGGAATTACTGGCATTTGAGGAGATAGGATATTAAATTTTTATTTTTAGAACTAATACTTGTAAAAATCCCGGAGAACCTTCTTGCTTAATTATGTCTGGCTTGGATTATTATTACTGGGGATTGGTGCAGCTTTTACAACTGATATAATTAACCAGGCAGATAATAAATACCGAAATAATGAACCGCTTGAATTAACACTTCTTTTTGCTAATGATGCTATTGAATTCAAAGACAGCACATACGAAGCTGTTCTCTCCATTTCAACTTCCGGATTCAATAAATTCTATAACACAAATCATCAAACCGATATTACAATTCCGGCAAGAATATCTTATTCAGCTAGTAAAAAAGGACATTCTCTATACCTGACAATTCAAAATGATTCACCGGATATTTTGAAGGAAATGGCTGCCGCAAGTGGTAATGAAGATGATATAACCGGCACTATAGTTCTTGGCAGTCAATTGGGAGGAAATAAATTTCTTGCAGAAGTAGTCCTGGAAAAAATAACATTTGTTAAAATGAAAGATGTTACGGCTGCAGCGCTCGAATATGCCGGTACTGCTGTTAATATTGCTATCGGTTTAATTGGTATAATGGCTTTATGGCTGGGGGTAATGAAAGTAGCTGAAGATGCCGGTTTGATAAAACTGATCGCAAATCTTTTAAAACCAATCACAAAAAAATTATTTCCCGATATACCAACCGATCATCCTGCTATGGGTTCCATGATAATGAATATTTCTGCTAATATGCTTGGGCTCGGCAATGCTGCAACTCCGTTTGGACTTAAAGCAATGGAAGAGATGGATAAATTAAATTCGAACAAAGGGACTGCCACTAATTCGATGGTAACCTTTTTAGCAATTAATACAGCGGGTCTTACTTTGATTCCCGCTACTGCAATTGCAGTTAGAGCGGCAGCAGGAAGTACCAATCCAGCCATAATAATCGGCACTTCAATTTTTGGAGCTCTTTGTGCTACCATTGCCGGCATTACATCCGCAAAGATCATAGAGAAGTTTTATTTAAAATCGTGGAAGTTTACTGATTGGATTAAGCAGAATTTTAAATTTATTCTTTCAGCTTTCTTAATACTCGCAGTAATAACAATTATCATTATTAGTGGGCTTTATTCATCATTAGCTCCTATGTTTTCATTTATCTCTGCAGATAGTTTTAAGAATTTTATAGAGATAGTTTCTGCCCTGGCTATCCCAGTTTTGATTTTGGTATTTATTGGTTATGGTGCTCTAAAAAAAGTTAAGGTCTATGAAAGGTTCGTAGAAGGTGCTAAAGAAGGATTTAAAATTGCTGTTAAAATAATTCCATATTTAGTGGCAATGCTTGTTGCCATCGGAATATTTAGAGCTGGCGGTGCAATGGATTGGCTAATTTACATTCTTAGCCCAGTTACAGATTTGGTCGGCATGCCCGCAGATGCTCTTCCCATGGCATTGATGAGACCATTATCAGGCAGCGGATCGCTTGGAATTATGGCAGAAAACTTATCTGTTTATGGTCCCGATTCGTTTATCGGGATTTTAGTTTCCACTTTTTTTGGAAGCACGGAAACAACTTTTTATGTTCTTGCAGTTTACTTTGGTGCTGTAAATATCAGGAATACAAGACACGCATTACCGGTTGGATTAATAGCAGACGTTGCCGGAATTTTAGGAGCACTGTTTATTGTAAGACTTCTTTTTGCTTAAAGTATAACCTGGTCTATGATAGTCATTTTTATAATGTAGATGAAAGTATTTATCACAAGAGACATCCCTGAAGTTGCTTACAAACTGTTGAAAAAGAACAGGATAAATTTTGATTATTACAAAGAAGACCGTCCCATTCCAAAAAACATACTGCAAAAAAAAGTAAAAGATTGCGATGCCTTAATCCCGCTTTTAACGGATCAGATCGATTCCCACTTAATGGACAAAATGCCAAATTGTAAAGTGATTGCCAACTTTGCTGTTGGGTATAATAACGTAGATGTTGAATATGCAAAAAGTAAAAAAATACTTGTTACAAATACACCAAATGTTTTAACAGAATCAACTGCCGATCTTACAATAGCACTCGCTCTTTCCTGTGCACGAAGATTATACGAAGCGGAGAGAATTGTAAGATTACAAAAATATAAGGGCTGGAAACCAAAAATGCTTCTCGGCGTTGAGATGAAAGGGAAAGTTTTTGGAATACTTGGTGCAGGAAGAATTGGCAGTGCTGTTGCAGCCCGTGCTCACTCTTTCGGAACTAAAATAATTTACTATGATTCGCAT
>CAZPSY010000019.1:4640-14805 GCA_964589295.1 uncultured Ignavibacteriaceae bacterium | reverse complement strand
TTTAATATAATTGATATATGGGGGGAGAGCAAAGAAAAATTCCAATCGCTCAACAATTCACTTTTAAAGCTTAAAAAAAGCTCTGAGATAGAATTCAATTCTGTAAAAGAACTAACTGAATTAAAAAATCTTTACACAGATAATTCTATTAATTCGTTTTTCATCCAGGAAGTTTATTCTTTCAGGGAACGAAATGAATCGGTTTATATTCTTCTTTTTTCAGAAATTGCAGAAGCTTTTACCGGAGAGTGCAAAGATAGAATTATTGCAGCTCTTACAATACTTAGCGGACAGGTTAAAGAATTGTTTAATATAGAAAATTACGATATTGGTAAAGCAGCAGGCGATATTGAAAACCTGCAAATTACTTCAGAGGGAAATGATTTCTTATCGGAAGAGGATGATAACTTTAAAGTTTTACTTGAAATAGCCACAGACCTGGTATTTTTTCTTGATAAAGACGGCAAGATTGTGCTGGTTAACGAAGCCGGTATTTTAAATCTTGAATATACTTTGGATGAAATTAAAGGGAAACATTTTTTAGAGATTGTAGATTTGGATTTTAGTAACAGCACTTCCGAAGCATTTGAAGAAGCAATAAAAACAAAAAATGTTACCCGGTTCGAAACTATGCTTGTAAGCAAATACGATAGACAGTTAGCGTATGAAATAAGTATCCGGCTTATTTCTAAAAAAGGTAAAATTACCGGAATGCTTGGTACTGGAAAGAGCATCAGTAAATTAAAACATTTTGAAGAGGAGATAAGAAAACTTAAACCTAAAATTGTGGAAGCCAACCGTTTAATCAAACTGGAAAGAGCGCGGACGAGAAAACACGAATCGTTGGTGGAAGAATTGAACAGGTTAAAGAGTGAATTCATTTCCAATATTTCTCATGAGTTTAGAACCCCGCTCGCATCAATAATCGGTTTTTCGGAATCTATTGAATTGGATCCTGATTTGCCTCCCGAAATGAAAAAGGAATTCAATAACGTAATTCTTAACGAAGGTAAACGGCTTGCAAAACTGATTAAGAGTGTGTTGGATATATCAAGAATTGAAGGTGGAAAAATTTCACTCAATAGATCAACAGTTAGCGTAGTTGATCTCCTGCTAAATGTTATAGAATTGAACAAAGAGTTTGCCGGGCAAAAAAATATAGAGCTTAGTTTTGAGCATCCTGCCGATGAAGTTACACTTGAGGCGGACAAAGATAAACTTTCTGAAGTTTTTGAAGCGCTTATTAACAACGCGATAAAGTTTACGAATGAATTTGGAAGAGTAAAAATTATTACTAATAACCTTTTTAGGGAAGTAGAAATAATAGTAAGCGATACCGGAATAGGCATACCTGAGAAGGACTTAGCATACATTTTTCAGAAATTTTACAGGGTCAGCCGTCCGGGTAGTGAAATACCCGGGACAGGTGTTGGCTTGGTTTTTGTAAAACAAATGGTCGATCTTCATAAAGGACTTATTACTGTACAAAGTGAAGCTGGCAGCGGAACAAGTTTTATTATAAAACTGCCTAAAAACATAAAATTAGAAAAATCTGAGGTTAAATCTTGAGTAAGCTGGTTTTTATAGTTGACGATGAGCAGGCAATTTCCAAGCTCCTCACCTTCTGGGTTAAGGATAAATGGGGATACGATGTTGAGGTGTTTTCTAACGGTGAGGCAATGTTAAAAAATATGGGTGCCAAACCGGATCTTATACTTCTGGATATCATGCTGCCCGGGTTGGATGGAGTGGAAACACTGAAAAGAATTCGTCAATTTGAGGAAAATTTACCGGTAATTATGCTATCTGCACAGGGGAGCATCGAGGTTGCGGTTGAGTCGCTAAGGTATGGTGCATACGATTATTTTCCCAAACCTCTGGATCAACAACGGCTTGAACTGTCAATTAAAAATGCTATTAAAAACTATGATCTTACAAAAGAAATTCAGAATCTAAAAGAAAATGTTAAGAAAGAATACAGCTTCGATAACATCATAACAGCGGATGGAAAAATGCAGGATGTTTTTAAGCTGGTTTCAAAGGTCCTTAACAACGATATAACTGTTCTGATTTATGGTGATAGCGGTACAGGTAAAGAGCTTATTGCCCGTGCAATCCATTACAACGGTTGGAGAAAAGATAAACCGTTTGTTGTTGTTAATTGTGCATCCATCCCCCGCGAACTATTGGAAAGCGAACTATTTGGGCATGAAAAAGGATCGTTTACAGGTGCGCATCAAAGAAAACTTGGTAAATTTGAACTTGCAAAAGACGGGACAATTTTCATGGATGAAGTTGGGGAACTTGAAATGCTTTTACAGGCAAAGATGCTTCGGGTTATCCAGCAAAAAGAATTTGAAAGAGTTGGCGGCACCGAGCTTATAAAAACAAATGTTCGTATTATTTCTGCTACAAACAGAGATCTAAAACAAGCCGTAGAACAGAAACAATTCCGTGAAGATCTTTTCTACCGTTTAAATTCGTTCCCTATTTTCATTCCTCCTTTAAGGCAAAGAAGAGCAGATATACTTGTACTAACAGAACACTTTGTAGATGAGTTTAACGAAAAACTTGGAAAGAATATTAAAGGTTTTACAAAAAAAGCATTGAAACAGATTTACGAATATGATTGGCCCGGCAACATCAGGGAAATGGAAAATACGATTGAAAGATGTATTATCATTACAGAAAATGATGTTATTGATATCGACGATCTTCCCCCACATTTAAAAGATACCAATGGTACTAGTTCAATTGAATATTCCGGCTCGTTGTTTTCCGATGATACTGTTGTACCATTCGAAAAGATAAAAGAAGAATCGATAAGGCATGCACTTAAAGTAACAAAAGGTAACATTGTTGAAGCAGCTAAAAAATTGCAGTTAGGAAGGGCAACAATTTATCGCTTGATGGAAAAATATAGTATAGAAAATCGTTCATTCGAGTGAAGAATTCTTAAATATTTAAATTAAAATTATCAAGGAGAGCGAACCTCCGTTTAGTAACCCCCAAAAGGTATAGTTAATGTCTTCCTATGATAGCAAATCAGTTCTTATTGTTGATGACGATCCTACCATTAGAATACTAATCTCTCATCATTTATCAAAAAATAACTTCCAAACTCATATTGCAGGAAGCGCAAAAGAGGGTTTTCAACATCTGGAAAACCAAAATATTGACCTGGTTCTTTGTGATGTAACTATGGATGAAATGGATGGCTTTACATTTTGCCAGAAGGTAAGGGAAAATGAAAAACACCGTATGATCCCTTTTGTTTTTGTTACAGCAAAAGATACTCTGGAAGATAAATCGAAAGCTATGGACGTTGGAGGAGATGATATAATTACAAAACCGTTTGATGTTAAGGAATTACTGATTAAAGTTCGTGCACTTATTCGCCGTTCCGATATTTATAAGATGTATGGAGTTAAAAAGGAACTTGGTGAAAAGTTCGAAAAAACCTCTTCTAAAATAGCCCTGATTGATGATAATGATTCACTGGCAAAGCTTTTTCAATATAATCTTAATCGTGCAGGTTTTGAATGTGAAATTGCAGATAATGGAGAAAGTGGACTTAAGCTAATCAAGTCATTCCATCCTGATATAATAGTATCAGATATTAGTATGCCGGTAATGGATGGTTTCCGGTTAAGAAAAATTTTACTGGAAGATCCCGAGTTAAAACTTATCCCGTTTATTTTTCTCTCTGCAAGAGGTGAAGAACAGGATATGCTGAATGGTTACGAACTTGATATTACCGATTATGTTGTGAAAACTTCAGGTCCTAAAGTGATAGTTGCAAAAGTATCGGCAATAATAAAAAGCCTTAATAAAGAAAGACAAAAAGTTGTTTCAGAACTTCACCAGGCAGCCGATGTAATGAGGATTAAAGTTGTTCCGGATAACTACCCGAAATTTGATAAATATTCTATCAATCACTGGCATGTTCCTTATCATGGAATTCCCGGCGGAGATTTTATTGATTACCTCCAGCTTGATGAAACTCATTTTGCAGTGATTCTTGGTGATGTTATGGGGAAGAAGTGGGGGGCATGGTATTTTGCAATTGCTTATGCCGGCTATGTAAGAAGTGTATTAAGATCTGTGTTTGAAACTGGAGAAACTGGCTCACCGGGAAAAATACTCGCTATAGTTAATAAGTCTGTTCATAAAGATGCAAAAGTTTCCGAAGTTTTTACAACACTTTCAGTACTTATTCTTGATAATAGAAATATGGTCTTAAAATATTCTGGTGCAGGTGATCTTCCGCTTTTTTATAAAAATGCTTCCGATGGCTCTGTATCAAAAATAAAATCGGAGGGAATGCTTTTAGGATTTGCAGAAGATAGCATATTTGAAGATTCTGTAATCGAACTTAATTTACATGATTCTATTGTAATTACAACAGACGGACTTATTGAATCCAGGAATGCGGAGCAGCAACAGTACGGTACTAAAAGCTTAACTGAACTTCTTTCCGGTACTAAGAATGATAAAGATCTGCTAACCGCAGTTCAGAAAGATTTAAATAAGTTTACAGATGAAAAATACGATGATGATGTAAGTGTAATAGTTGTAAATGTTCAATAGAATTTTTCTTATTATCACTCAAATTTTCACCTTCCTTTAAGATAAAAATATCATTTATACTATCAATTCTTAACCAGCTTTCTGCTGTAAAATTCAATAATTTCCACATCCCCTATTTCCCTTAATAGTAAGGATTTACAAAATTTATATGAAGTTAATTGACATCAAATACAAAATATCCTTATATTTATAAGCAGATAAAATAATTTCTATAATATAAGGATCAATTTGAAAGGTGTAATCGTACATTCTGCACGAACAAAGGTAGTTATTCCAGCAATCAATCAGATATTCTTAAGTTTTTTCTTGTTGCCGTTAAAAGCTGGTTTATATGGTTTTGCTGCTTTTTTTACTTTTCTTATTGCTGCAAAAACAGTTATAAGTTTGTTAGGTTATTCTGAAGAGTTCATAGTGAATACGGGGGATGTTCTACAGTCATCGCTTGGTTTTGGGTTAGTTTTTATTATCCGGCTGGTACAAAATATCAAGAATTTGCATCGTACGCCAAACTGAAATCCTTAATTATTTTTATCACACTTCTTCAGTTGCCTGTAGCTTTTCGGCTCTGTCTGCTATTTTAATTTGTTCAATTAACTCTGACAGATCCCCTTCTACAATGTTAGAAAGGTTATAGAGGGTTAAGCCAATCCTATGATCTGTAATTCTGTTTTGCGGAAAATTATACGTCCTTATTTTATCACTTCTATCCCCGCTGCCTACCATCAATTTTCTTTTTGCTGAAATCTGGTCGTTATGTTTTTTTAATTCAAAATCATATAGCCGTGCTTTAAGCACTTTCATAGCTTTTTGCTTATTCTTTAATTGCGATCTTTCATCCTGGCACGATACAACAATCTTAGTTGGCAAATGAGTAATTCTAATAGCGGTTTCAAGTTTGTTTACGCTTTGTCCTCCTGCACCGCCGGAACGAAAAACATCAATCTTTAAATCGCCTGGATTTATTTCTACCTGCACATCTTCAACTTCGGGAAGCACGGCAACGGAAGCCGCAGAAGTATGAACCCTTCCACTTCCTTCAGTTTCCGGCACTCTTTGAACTCTGTGTACACCGCTTTCAAATTTTAAATCGCCGTAAACATTTGGTCCTTCTAATGAAAAAACTACTTCTTTAATACCACCGAGTCCTGTATCATTAATATCAATCATTTCAGTTTTCCACCCTTTATTTTCTGCAAAGCGGGTGTACATTCTAAATAGATCACCGGCAAAAAGTGCTGCTTCATCACCCCCGGTTCCTGCGCGAATTTCCATGATCACACTTTTATCATCATTAGGATCTTTTGGCAGCAAAATAATTTTTATCTCTTCTTCTAAATTTTCTTTTTGCAGATTTAAATCTTCCATTTCCATTTCTGCCATCTCAACCAATTCGGTATCTTCCCTGGCATCAATTAGCTCTTTATTACCTTTAAGATTATCTAAAACATTTTTATAATTCTTATAAACTTGTACAATCTCCTCAAGTTCGCTCCGTTCTTTGCCAAGGGTTATCATTTTCTTTCGGTCGTTTACCGCAGCCGGATCGGAAAGCTGCTGGGTAACCAGTTCGTATCTCTCTTTTATTTTCTCTAATTTCTCAACCAGATTCATATTTTTCTTTCAATTTTGGTGTGCAAATATAGTAAAGATGCTTCTGAAATTCTAAGTAACTTTTGCTTTGAAATGGAGTTGAAAACAAATGAACAGTGATAATTTAAAGGCACAATTTAAAGTAACGATCTCCATATTTTTCGGATTGCTAGTGGGGCAGTTACTTTTTTTTGCGGTAGCCTTTTGGTTTTCCGGAACCGAAGAGTTTACAGCTAACAAAGAACTGGACGAAATATTTCAGATTGTTGTTCCGCTTTTTGGCTTGGCGATGATGATATTATCCAGGTTTGTATACAATAAAAAAATTTCCGGTATGGATGAGATGGGAAATGCGATAACTAAAATTGCTAAATACAGAACTTTTAAAATTATTCAGTGGGCAATTGTAGAAAGCGCCACTATGTTATCATTAATTGCTTTGATGTTTACAGGTAACCATTTATACTCGGCTGTGTTTATTTTTTTAATTGGATATTTTTTCCTTGTAAAGCCATCAAAAGAGAATTTTGTTAGCGAGATGAAATTAAACTCAGCTGATGCTCACGAATTACTGAATAACTAATTATTAGTTTTAGAGAAAATCAATTTTATATGAAGAAGTTTGAAATACCTAAAAGATATAGAAGTTCTTTTATCTCACAGATAAAAAATTTTCGTCAGTTAGCTGATCCGAAGAAAGATGATTATTCACCAACCTTCCTGGATTTTGGACCCGTTCGGTTTTACCTGGCAAGGCATTTTGGTTTTTGTTACGGGGTAGAAAATGCAATTGAAATAGCATATAAAACTGTTGAAGAAAATCCAGGTAAAAGAATTTTCTTGTTAAGTGAAATGATACATAACCCTGGTGTGAATAATGATCTTAAAGAATTGGGCGTAAGTTTTATTATGGATGAAGCAGGGGAGTTGCTGATCGACTGGAACGATCTGAATTCTGATGATATTGTTATTATCCCTGCCTTCGGAACAACACTAGAGATTGAAAAAAAATTAAACCAGCTTGGCATCGATCCTTATAAATTTAATACCACATGCCCGTTTGTAGAAAAAGTGTGGAACCGCTCTACCCAGTTGGGAGAAAAAGAGTACACGATTGTTATACATGGCAAGCATAACCATGAAGAAACAAGAGCAACTTTTTCTCATGCAGTACAAACTGCACCATCGGTTATTGTTCGTAATATTGAAGAAACTAAAATGCTTTCTTCAATTATTCTTGGTGAGATTGATGAAATTAAATTTTATGAATTTTTTGAAGGAAAATATTCAGCAAACTTTAATGTTAAAGACGATCTGCAGCGCATCGGTGTTGTGAACCAGACAACCATGCTATCATCAGAAACAGAGGAGATTTCGGAAAATTTAAAAGCAACAATGTTGAAAAAGTATGGGGAGGAAAAATTAACTAATCATTTTGCCGATACAAGAGACACACTCTGTTACGCAACTAACGATAACCAGGAAGCAACTTATAATTTATTAAAAGTACCTGCAGATTTTGCTATTGTAGTTGGTGGCTATAATAGTTCTAACACAAGCCATATTGTAGAATTGTGTGAAGAAAAAGTAGATACATTTTTTATATCCTCAGAAGGTAAAATAATTTCAGGTAAAGAAATAAGTCATTTTGATTTGAAATCGGGGAAAGAAAAAATTACAAAAGACTTTTTAGCAAAAGATCAGCCGGTTGATATTCTTTTAACCAGCGGCGCATCATGCCCCGATGCTGTTGTTGAAGCAGTGCTAAGAAAAATATTGTCTTTCTTTAATGACATAAAAAATATCCAGCAAGTTGTGAACAAAGCTTTAGAAGAGTAAATATTTTAAGATGAAATTTTACTTTCAATTTTATTGTAAGCTTCTTCAGTTTCTTTAAGCAGATTTTTCATCACATCCTTTACAGGAAGTATTTCTTTTATCAACCCGGCTATTTGCCCTGCTTCAAGCTCCCCTTCTTTTTCATCACCTTCAAAAATGCCGAGCATCGCTCTTTTCGTACCAAGCAGTTCTGTTTGCTGTTCTGTGCTCCATCCTTCATCTTCAGCTTTCACTGCTTTTGCAGCAAATTCGTTTTTAATCATCCTTACTAAACCAATTTTTTTCAGAGCAAGAACTGTATCGTTGTCAGCTGCTTCAAGAATCTTCCGTTTAAAGTTAGGATGAGCAGAAGATTCTTCCGTTGCAGCAAATCGGGTACCTATTTGCACACCTTCAGCACCGAGAGATAACGCAGCAAGAATACCTCTCCCATCACCGATTCCACCTGCTGCAATAACCGAAATTTTAAGTGCATCAACAAGCTGCGGAATTAACGTCATCGTTGAAATTTCATCAAATCCATTATGTCCGCCGGCTTCCACACCTTCCCCAACCACTGCATCACAACCGGCACCCTCTACCTTCAAACCAAATTTTACAGACGGAACAACATGAACAACTATAACATTATGTTGTTTTAGTAATTTTGTAAACGTTTGTGGATTTCCTGCAGAAGTGAAAACAATTTTAACACCTTCTTCCAGCACTACTGTTACAAGTTCATCAGCATCTTTCCGCATTAGTGGAATGTTTACACCGAAAGGATAGTTTGTTGCCTCAAAACATTTTTTAATATGTTCTCTTAATAAATCAGGTTTCATCGAGCCGGAACCGATCAATCCTAATCCACCATTGTTAGAAACTGCCGATGCAAGTTTCCAACCGGATACCCAGATCATACCGCCCTGAATTATAGGATATTCGATCTTAAAAAGTTCTGTAATTTTAGTTTTTAAACTGGTCATATTAACTCTGCTTTATTTTATTAAGTAAATATATAAATATTAACAATCACTGCTGATAGCAATACTATTCAATGCAGTTTTGCTTGTTATTTATAAAGTGATTGGGTACTTTTGTAACTTCTTTTTTAGAAAGTAGTTATTAAACTTTTAACTAGTAAATTTTTCACTAAGAGGTTATTAGATTATGTCGTTTTATTTCACTTCCGAATCAGTTTCTGAAGGACATCCGGATAAAATTTGCGATGCAATTTCAGATGGTATTTTAGATGCAATTTATAAAGAAGATCCCTACGCAAGAGTTGCGTGTGAAACTTTTGTAACTACAGGGCTCGTACTTGTTGGTGGTGAAATAACAACAAAAGCTTATATAGAAGTTCCGGATATTGTTCGTGAAACAGTTAGAAATATAGGTTACACTGAAGCAGAATATAAATTTGATTCTGAATCTTGTTCTGTGCTTAATGCAATACATTCGCAATCGCCCGATATAGCAATGGGTGTTGATACAGGAGGAGCAGGCGACCAGGGAATAATGTTTGGATATGCATGTAATCAAACTCCTGAACTTATGCCTATGCCGATTATGTTTGCACATAAACTTGTAAAAAAACTTGCAGAAATCAGGAAGAAAAAAAATAAGCTGATGCCTTATCTTCGTCCCGATTCAAAATCACAGGTTACAATTGAATATAGTGATGACGGTAAACCTTTAAGAGTGGATGCAGTTGTGATTTCTACACAGCACAATTCTAATACAAAGCAATCACAAATTAAAAAAGATGTAATTGAGCACGTTATAAAAAAAGTAATTCCTAACCGATACCTGGACAAAAAGACAAAATATTTTGTTAACCCAACTGGAAGATTTGAAATAGGCGGACCGCATGGCGACAGCGGTTTGACGGGTAGGAAGATTATTGTTGATACGTACGGCGGTTGGGCTCCACATGGCGGCGGTGCTTTTTCTGGTAAGGATCCTTCTAAAGTTGATAGAAGCGCAACATATGCTGCACGCCATATTGCCAAAAACGTTGTTGCTGCAAAACTTGCTAAAGAATGTCTTGTGCAGTTATCCTATGCAATCGGAGTTGCCAAACCGATTTCTGTTTTTGTTGATACGAAAGGCACAGGCGTTATACCTGATAACAAAATCTCAAAAATGATTACCGATCAAGTTGATC
>CAZPSY010000019.1:0-4540 GCA_964589295.1 uncultured Ignavibacteriaceae bacterium | reverse complement strand
GCTCAATCCTTAAGAGGTGCAGGTGTAAGGGTAATCGTTACGGAGATCGATCCTATCTGCGCATTGCAGGCAGCTATGGATGGTTACGAAGTTAAAAAAATGGAAGATGCTGCACCGCGTGCAAATATTATTGTAACTGCAACCGGTAACTATAATGTTATTGATGAAAAAATCTTCAAACTAATGAATGATAAAACTATTGTTTGTAACATCGGGCATTTTGATAACGAAATTGATATGGCCTGGCTGAACAAAAATTACGGCAGCACGAAGGATACTATTAAACCACAGGTAGATAAATACACCGTTGACGGAAAAGATCTAATTGTTCTTGCAGAAGGCAGATTAGTAAATCTTGGTTGTGCAATGGGTCATCCCTCATTTGTAATGTCTAATTCATTTACTAACCAGGTGCTTGCACAAATTGAATTGTGGAAAAAACACGATAAATATGAAAATAAAGTTTATACATTACCTAAACATCTGGATGAAATGGTTGCAAGTTTACACCTTGAAAAAATTGGTGTTGAATTAGAGGTGCTAACAAAAGAGCAAGCAGAATATATTAACGTTCCTATAGAAGGACCATATAAACCAGATTATTATCGTTATTAATAGCTAACACGGGGCGCACTCAATTGCGCCCCTTTTTTATACCAGATCTCTCAAAGCTTCTTCTAAATTTTCAAACTTAAATTTAAATTCGCTCTTCAATAACTTGTCCATCACAACTCTCTGGCTGTCTGTTACATAATTTCCCAGCTCACCTTTCAATACCTTAATAGCAAATTTTGGAATAGGAAGAAAAGATGGACGATGTAAAACCCTACCCAATGTTTTAGAAAATTCTTTCATCCTTACAACTCCTGGAGAAGCAGCATTAATAGCACCAGATAATTTTTCACTATCAATCGCTTTAATATAAATTCCCACAATATCATCAATATGTATCCACGGAAACCATTGTTTGCCGTTACCTAAATATCCACCTAGGAATAATTTAAAGGATGGAATCATTTGTTTTAACAATCCTTCATCCTTACTTAAAACCAAACCGGTTCTTACAGAAACTCTTCTCACTCCAAGAGGTTCAATTTTTGCGGCTTCTTTTTCCCAATCAGCACAAAGCTTTGCAAGAAAATTATCTGCACGCCCTTCAAATTCGCTTAAATAATCATCATTTCTGTTTCCGTAATATCCAACTGCCGAAGAACAAATAAAAACTTTAGGTTTATTATCAACTGCTGTAATTGCTTCAACTAATTTTCTTGTGCTGATAATTCTGCTTTCATAGGCTACCTTTTTATAATTATCATTCCATCGTTTTGCAGCAAGATTAGCTCCTGCAAGATGAACAACAGCATCAACTCCATTTAGGTGATTTTTCCATTCAGCAGGTATTTTATAATCCCATTTGATTATATTATTTACACTCGGTAAATTCTTCCCAGCACTTTGTAAATTTTGTGTAAAGATAGTTAATTCATCACCTCTGGTAATTAACTCTTTTACAAGATTTCGCCCGATTGAACCGGTTGCGCCTGTGATTATGATCTTTTTCAAATGTATTGATTAAAAAAAATGATAAAAAATAATCGTTTTGATGCAATAAGTTAACACAATTTAATATTATTTAGTTCTTTTTTGTTAAAAATAGAACAATTTTTGGCGTTTAATTTGATGAATAAAAAGGTAAAAAAATAATTACAAGGAGAAAGTGAAAAGATGAAAAAATTGTTATTTATTTCAGTCCTACTGTCATTTAGCTCACTCTTGTATTCTCAACAAGGAACAACAAATAATCGCTTAATCCCCTTAGATGATAGTAAATCATTAACATTGCCTGAAATTCAGAAATCGTTTAATGATTACTGGGCTCCATACAATGTTAAAGATGGATATTATTTTGAAAATGGTGTAAAGAGAAAAGCTCCAAACTGGAAGATATTCAAACGTTGGGAGTATTACTGGGAACAAAGAGTAAATCAAACAACCGGAGAATTTCCAACAACTAATTCAGTTATTGAATATGAAAAATATCTGAACACCAAAAATAATCTTAGTAAAATCAATTATGATGAAAGCTGGGTAAATCTTGGAACAAATTCATCAACTGGTGGATATGCCGGTATTGGAAGGATTAACTGCATTGCCTTCCATCCAACAGATGTAAATACAATATGGGTTGGTAGTCCATCTGGTGGTATTTGGAAAACTACAAATCTAAATTTATATCCTAATCATACTTGGACAATCCTAAATGATAATGAACTTGTTCTTGGTGTTAGTGATATTGTTGTTGATTATACAAATCCAAATATATTATATATCGCAACAGGCGATCGTGATGGAGGAAGTATGTGGTCTTTGGGTGGAGGGCAGGCAGCTGACAATGTTACTGTTGGCGTTTATAAATCAACAAATGGTGGTTCTACATGGAGTGCAACAGGATTAACTTTCACAGAAAGTTCTGGACAGATGATAACACGATTATTGATTGACCCAACTGATAACTCCATACTTTTAGCTTCTGTTAACTCTTCAAACTCTTCGTTACGCGGGGTTTATAAAACTACTAACGCCGGTGTTAACTGGGTAAATAAAAGTGGGAATAAATGGATTGATATGGAATTTAAACCGGGTGATCATAATACAATCTATGGTTCATTAATCGGTAATTATGGTAGTGCATATGCAGTGAAATCAATTGATAATGGGGAGACTTGGTCATATATTTCTTTTGGGACTGGAGGTTATAGAACTGAATTAGCAGTATCACCGAACGCTTCAAATGTTGTATATGCTTTGGTTTGTAACTTGTCAGGAGGACTGTTGGGTGTTTATAAATCAATAAATAGTGGAACATCGTTTACACGTGTAGACGATGGTACAAAGTCTATGCTATATTATAACTGTGACGGTTCCGGTTCTAACATCGGACAAGGATCCTATGATCTTTGTATTGCTGCCTCACCAATAGATGCAAACACAGTTTTTATTGGTGGCGTAAATACTTGGAAATCTACTGATGGTGGTACAAACTGGACTATTAATAATATGTGGACTAGTAACCCCTGCGGAGCACCGGAGGTACATGCAGATAAGCATGCTTTAGTTTTTCAAAACGGCACAACCCTTTTTGAAGGAAATGATGGCGGTGTTTATAAAACCACTAATAGCGGAACAAACTGGACTGACCTAACTAACGGAATGGTAATAAGCCAGATATACAGGATTGGAGTATCTCAAACTAGTGTTAATACTGTCTTAACAGGCCTGCAGGATAATGGAACAAAATTATTTAGTGGTGGCACCTGGACAGATCCAAAAGGCGGTGATGGAATGGAATGTATTGTTGATTATTCTAATTCTACTTATATGTATGCAACTTACGTTCGAGGACAAATTTCCAGAAGTACTAATAATGGGATTTCCTTTCCAACAAACATATCAGCTCTTATCCCCGGAGGACAACCCACAGGTGCCTGGGTAACACCTTATGTAATTGATCAAAATAATAGTGCGACGCTATTTGCTGGATATGATAGAGTTTGGAAAACTACAAATCGTGGTAATTCAGGAACTTGGTCTACTGCTTCTCAAATTTTAAGCTCCTCAGCTAAATTACGATCACTTGTTATTGCACCTTCAAATTCTAATATATTGTATGCTGCAGACCAAACAAATATGTGGAAAACGACAGATGGTGGTGCAACAAATTGGACTACAGTTACATTACCAGCTAGTTCTAATAGTTTGACTTATATAGCTGTTCATAACACTGATCCAAATACAGTTTGGATTACCTTCGGGGGATACACTGCTGGTGCTAAAGTATATGAATCAACAGACGGTGGTGGAATCTGGACTAATATTTCTACAGGGCTTCCTAATCTTCCGGTTATGAGCATTGTTTATTACAAAGTTGCTACAGATCGCATTGTTTTATTTGTTGGTACCGATGTAGGTGTTTATGTAAAAGATGGAACTAGTAATTGGGCACCTTTTAATACAGGTTTACCAAATGTTGTTGTTAGCGAATTAGAAATACTCTATACCGGTGGAACTAATAAACTAAGAGCAGGTACTTTTGGGCGTGGATTATGGGAAACCAGTATTGATGCTGCTTTACCAGTAGAACTCACTTCCTTCTCTGCAAAAGTTTTACGTAATGGTGGAATTAAACTAGACTGGCGAACTGAAACCGAAGTTGATAACTACGGTTTTGAAATTGAAAGAAGTCAAAAGTCAAACGTCAAAAGTCAATCGTCAGACAAATGGGTTATGATCGGATTTGCGGAGGGACACGGTAACAGCAATTCTCCAAAGGATTATACCTTTACAGATAACAATGCTCAATACGGTAACTACGCTTACAGGTTAAAACAAATTGATAATGATGGACAATTTGAATATAGCAAAGTTATAGAAGTTAATGCAGGTTTAATTCCTGA
This sequence comes from uncultured Ignavibacteriaceae bacterium, assembly GCA_964589295.1. Classification (GTDB taxonomy): domain Bacteria; phylum Bacteroidota; class Ignavibacteria; order Ignavibacteriales; family Ignavibacteriaceae; genus JAZGGS01. Next base: position 86 of record CAZPSY010000019.1, on the reverse strand, counting down.
TGGATTTGTGCTTGAACAAAATTATCCCAATCCGTTTAATCCAAGCACAACAATAAAATTTGCATTAGCAGAAACAGAGTTGGTTG
>CAZPSY010000018.1:11761-14822 GCA_964589295.1 uncultured Ignavibacteriaceae bacterium | reverse complement strand
ATGCGAGCATATCCGGCGTAACAAGTATCTGTCCGTCGCAGTTTATTCCCGCACCGATTCCAATTGAGGGAATAGAAATTGCACGAGTTATTTTTTTCGCAAGCGATGCGGGAATTTTTTCAAGGACTATAGCGAAAGCACCCGCTTCCTCAAGAATTTTTGCGTCATTAAGAATTTCGTCAGCTTCATCTTTATCCTTTCCCCTTTCACTATATCCACCATACTTGTGAATGCTTTGGGGCATTAATCCTATATGCCCCATAACCGGGATACCATTTTCAGTTATTTTTTTTATTGTCTCAGCAACTCTTTTGCCACCTTCCATTTTTACAGCACCAGCATGTGTTTCTTTCATTATCCTTCCGGCATTTCGCAGCCCTTCATCTACTCCAGGCTGATAAGACATAAAGGGCATATCGACAACAACCATTGCGCGGTTAACTCCCTTTGTAACAGCTTTTGTATGGTAGATCATTTCATCCATTGTTACCGGAAGCGTAGTTTCATTACCCAAAAAGACGTTGCTAAGCGAATCGCCAACCAGTATAATATCTATTCCGGATTCATCAATCAGTTTGGCTGTAATAAAGTCGTAGGCAGTAAGAGCTGTTACCCTTATTCCTTTTTCTTTTAAAAGCCCTAGTGTTTTTGTGGTTACTTTTTTAAATTCTTTTTCAGTGCTCATATATAGAAAGTTTAAACCGCTTCTTTTTATTAAATTTTCACTTGCTTTAAAGGATTTTCAAACTTGATGTTAAAATGCTCTTCAAAGCCTGTTTTAATTGATTCGACAAGCAGATCATAGTCCATTTCATAATTTAGAATTGATCTAAGATCAGTTGTTGTATTTTTAATTTCTTCTTTAATCTGCACAGTTTCTTCATCATTTAAGAATAGAAAATCAATAATATTTTTATGAAAATCACCACACAAAATCGAACCATGCTGCAGAATTGTATTGTGCAATTTTCTCTGCGCACTTCCTACAAGTTTCTTGCCTCCAAACTTCAATTCATTTTTAGCTGAAACTGCAAAACATAGATTACTTTTACTGTTCTTATAAAAACCGGGGAAATGAGGTTGTTCTTCTTCAAGTTCAATATTTTCAAGTTTGCTGTCAAAAAACATCATACCTTTTTTTAGAGCAAGATTTATTTCCCGGTATAAATCCTTTGGATAGAAGCCGTTATCTAAAAGATAAACAACCGAGTAAGTCAGTTCCTCAGAATGAAGAATTGCCCTTCCGCCGGTTGGTCTTTCCACCAAATCAATACTATTATCATATGCTTTTTTTAAGTTGATTGTACGAAAATCCTGGTTCGCCCCAAGTGAGATACAATATGGTTTCCACTTGTAAAACCTTAGCAAAGCTGTACCAGGTTGGGCAGTTTCAGCAAGGTTCATATCATAATCCATATTATACTTACCGGAATTAGAGTTAGTATTTAAGAAATTCCACTTCATTTACCGGAAATACCTCTTTTACTTTTTTCAATAAAATCCAGAACATTTTTAACATGTTCATTATCGCCAAATTCTGCATCAATTTTTACCATCGCCTGCGATACGTTTAACGATTTATCGTATAAGTAATTGAATGCTTCCTTAAGAGTACTAATATCTTCGTTTGAAAATCCTCTGCGTCTTAATCCAATTACATTAAGCCCGAAATACTTTGCTGGTGTTCCTGCAAGAATAATATAAGGCGGCACATCCTGGGTAATATATGTGTTGGCACCAACCATTGCATGCTTACCAACTGAAACAAATTGATGGATAGACGATATACCGCCTATAATAACCCAATCCTCAATATGAACATGACCGGCTATTTGAACCGTATTTGCAATGATGCAATTATCACCAATTGAGCAATCGTGAGGTACATGGCAATAAGCCATTAATAAACAATTTTTACCCACCTGCGATTTACCGGTTTCTTTTGTACCACGATGTAAAGTCACATGTTCGTGAATAACAGTATTGTCGCCAATTATAAATACTGAATCCTCCCCTCCGAATTTTAAATCCTGCGGAACATGTGCAACAGAAGCTGCCTGCTTAATCTTAACCTTGTTTCCAATTCGGGCACCGTTGTAAAGAACAGCGTGGGGACCTATCTCAACGTTGTTTCCAATTTCCGTATCATCTTCGATAATGGCATACGGAGCTACCGTAATATCATTCCCGATGGATGCATTTTTACTTACAATTGCCGTTGGATGGATTTTGTTCATTTATAATTTTATCGATCTTTATCGTTGTTCGGCTTATCAACAATAGCAACCATAAAATCAGCTTCAGCAACGAGTAAATCATTTACATATGATTTCCCTTTAATTGTAATCACTTTACTTTTTTGATTAACCATTTCAATTACCATAAAAAGCTGATCACCAGGGAGAACGGGTTTCCTGAATTTTGCATTATTGATCTGCATAAAGTATGCAATTTTATTTTCATGATCGGGAATTGAGTTAAGCAAAAATACTCCGCCTGTTTGAGCCATTGCTTCAAGTATTAACACACCGGGCATAATCGGGTTTCCCGGGAAATGACCTGGAAAGAATGGCTCATTATAAGTAACTGATTTAACGCCGACAACTCTTTTACCAATTTCAAGATCAACAATTTTATCAACCAGCAGGAACGGATAACGATGAGGAAGAATTCGCTCGATAGCTGCAGAATCAAAAATAACACCTTCTTTTTTAACCAGCTGGAATTTCTTTACCAGCTTTTTCTGTTGGTAAAGTTTTCTAACCTGCTTAGCAAATTCAACATTTGCTTTGTGTCCCGGTCTTGCAGCAAGTATCTGTGCTTTAATCGGGGCGCCAATAAGAGCAAGGTCTCCCATAAGGTCTAAAAGTTTATGTCTTACAGGTTCATTTTTAAAACGAAGCTTTTTATTATTAAGTATTCCGTTATCGCCTGCAAACATTTCTTCTTTAAGGCCAAGCCTGGAAGTAAGGCTTTTATATTCCTTCTTATTCAATTCGTGATCTAAAATCACAATTGCATTATTGAGATCACCGCCTTTAATTAAATTCTGGTTAGCTAG
>CAZPSY010000018.1:8178-11661 GCA_964589295.1 uncultured Ignavibacteriaceae bacterium | reverse complement strand
GTGGTTCCGCGGGAAACATCAACAACATTATCTGCAATTGCCGGAATTTCCGGTTTGCCTCCAAGGTCTGCCCGAACGAATTTTATTCCATGATTTTCCGGTGCCGGTTTAAAAGTTAATGTGCATTCGGTTCCGGTATGTAAACCGGTTCCTTTCATCGAAACTTTTTTTGCAATGGTTCTTTGCAATTCTAGCATAAGTCATCCGTGAAATAGTTTAAGGTTTATTATTAAATATTTATGAGCAAAATAGTATAATGAGTTCTGAAATACAATAAATGGTGGGCAGAAGGCAATTGAAGATTAGCTGATGAAAATATTCTAAGCGTTATTGTTAACCTGTTCCTTTAGATTTTTTACTTCCTCTTCAAGCTGCTTTATCCTGTCAGAATAACCGGGTAAGTTTCTTATATGTGCTTCAATCACTTTAGCTGTTCTTAATTCCTTTGCAGGTGAACCGAAATAATAACCTGGCTTTTTAATAGATTTTGAAACACCGGATTGAGCAATCAGCACAGTGTGATCGACTAATTCTATATGACCAATTACTCCAACCTGACCAGCAAGGATGCAGTTCTTACCAACCTTTGTACTCCCGGCAATACCAACCTGTGAAGCGAGCACCGTGTTTTCCCCAACAATAACATTGTGTGCAATTTGTACAAGGTTATCAATTTTAACTCCCTTTTTAATCAAGGTTGAACCAAAAGCTGCGCGGTCTATTGCAACATTTGCACCAATCTCAACATCATCTTCAATTACAACATTACCAATCTGCGGAACTTTATGATAAACACCTTTATCATCAGGATTAAATCCAAATCCATCTGAACCGATAACAGCGCCGGGATGAGTAATTACTCTTTTGCCAATTTTACAGTCCTCTCTTATACTAACATTCTGAAAAATAATTGATCCGTCTCCAACTTCAACATTTTCAAGCAAAACAGTATTATGAAAAATCTTAACGTTGTTACCAATCTTACAGCCTGCTGATATTACTACATTTTTACCAAGCGCAACGTTATCTCCAAGCCTGGCTGTCTCAGCAACAAAAGCTGTTTTATCTATTCCTTTAAGCGGAAATTCAGGAGTAAAGTAATGAAGAATAATTTTTGCAAAAGCTTTATCCGGCTCATCTGTTACTATATAAGTAATATCGTTTCTTGATTTCTTAAAATCCGGTTTAACAATAATTGCAGAAGCTTTAGTTTCAGGAAAATATTTTTCGTAGGCAGGTAAATAAAGAAATGTGATCTCTCCTTTTTTAGCATCATCAATCCTGGCAACCGAAGAAATTATAATATCATCGGGACCAGATATTTTCCCGTTGATAAGATCAGCAATTTCCTTTAATACAATTTTCACATTTATTCCAAGCTTAGTTTTTCTAAAACTCTTGCAGTTAAATCGTATTCTTCCTTTGCATAGAGCATCATTATATCGCCGCTTCTATCAAAAACAAAGTCGAGCTCTTCTTCTTCAGCTATTTCCTGGATTGCAGTAAATATTTTATTCTGAACAGGTTTCATTAATTCATCCTGTTTCTGGAATAACTCTCCGCTGGCTCCGAATTTTTTCTCCCTGTATTGAGCAATTTCTTCTTCGAGTGTAACAAGTTCCGATTCGGTATCAGATCTGGTTTGCTCCGTCATAATTAATTTTCTTTTCTCATAATCATCATACTTAGTCTTCCAATCCGCTTCAAGCTGCCTAAGTTCATTTTGCCATTCTGTAATCAGCGCATCAAGCTTTTGCCTTGCATCCAACACATCAGGAAGATTATCCATGATAGTATCGGAATCAACGTAGCCAATTTTTAATTGTGCAAATCCTAAAGAAGTGCAAAAAGAGAGTAGGATTATTAATATAAATGATAGTTTTCTCATAGATACTCCTGTGAGAAGAAATAATAAAAATAAAGAAGTTCTTTCAATAATTTGAAAGAACCTTCTTTTCTATGTTCATAAAAAATTGAGCGAAGCTTAAAAAGATTAATTTCCTCTTTTAAGCTTATCCAGTACTTTAAATGTGATATCAAAAGCAGCATCTGCATACAACAAAATTATATCGCCGCTTTTATCTAATACAAATTGCATTCCTTCACCTTTAGCTACCTGCTCTATTGCTGTGTAAATCTTTTTCTTAACCGGTTCAAATATTTCTTCCTGTTTAGCGAATATTTCGCCACCCTGCTGGTTAAATTTTTGATTTCTGAATCCAAGAATTGTCTGCTCCAGTGCAATCAGTTCTTGCTGCTTAGCTTGTTTTTGTGCATCGGTCATAGTACCTGCCTGTTGCTGGTAATCAGACAGAGCTTGTTGATAACCAAGCGACATCGAATCTATTTGTGCCAGCCATAAATTTGTTAGAGCGTCAAGATCGCCCTGTGCTTTTATGGATTCGGGAAACTGGGTTAATATTACCTGCGAATCTACATAACCAAATTTTTGTGTTTGTGCAAACGTTACATTTACAGCAAAGAGCAAAAATGAAATAATTAAAAAATATTTCTTCACTATTTTTTCCTTCAATTATGAATATAAATATATAACAACAATTAAAATCCTTTACCAAATTGAAAATGAAACAACCACTCGGGATCTATGCCATCAACTATCTGCCTGTCGAAACCATATCCAAAATCAAAACCAATTAAACCGATAGGATTTATGAGCAGCCGTGCACCAAGACCAACCGATCTTCTCAAATCAAAAATATCGGTTTTACTGAAATTTTCAAAAACGTTACCTGCCTCAGCAAAAGCAAGCACGTAAAGTGGAATTGGCTCCATAGTAACTGCCAGTCTTAATTCCGCTCCTATTTTAGTCATTACTCTTCCGCCAATTATCTGTCCGAACGCATTTTTTGGTCCAACCGTTCTGTCTTCATAACCCCTGAGTGGAACAGTTGCAATTACTAAACCATTACCACCCATAAAGAAAAACTCAAATGGTTGAATCGGTGTACCTGTTACTATCTCATCTATATAACCAAAATCTGCAACGGTATATAGTGCGACCCTGTTACTATTGAATAATCTTTTGTACCATTCTGCTTTGAAGCCGGATTTTAAATAATCTACATCACCCGGGAGGAACGGACCACCGGAAATTTCCATATCAAGTGTAAAAGAAGAACCCTGCGATGGAAAAATGGGGTTATCAATATCCCGCCTTGAGATTGAAACACCTGTAGTAAACTGATTGGTTTTACCCTCAGTGTAGAAGTTTTGTCCTTCAATTACATTATTGTACTGATACCTGAATCTTCCCTGAATAAAGAAGAAATCATCAGGCCATTTTAAACGGCGTCCTATTCTTAACGTTCCACCGGTTTGTCTTAAGTCATAAACAAACTGTTGTCTTGTATCAAAAACATCGAGACCAACGGAAGTGGGAGTATCAAACATCCATGGTTCTGTAAAACCAACTGTAAAAGTCCTGTAAACGTTTCCAACTCCAAATTGCCAGCTAAAACTAAG
>CAZPSY010000018.1:0-8078 GCA_964589295.1 uncultured Ignavibacteriaceae bacterium | reverse complement strand
CCATGGTTTTGGTGTTACCCTGTATATTTACCATAGATATACGGAACTGGTTTCTTTCTTCCACACGAATATGTAAATCGATTGAATCTTCTGAAGCCCTGAATTCATCTGCCTTAAGGTTAAAAGTAAGATATCCATTATCAAGGTAAAGTGCTGAAACATCAGATTGGGTTTCGTTGCCTCTTAAATTTTGCTGAAACTTATCATAGTCGTAGATATCTCCTTTAGCAAAATTTAATCTCTGGTTAAGAATTACTGAGGGATAAACTGTGTTTCCTTCCCAGCTAATATTACGCACTTTATACTGCGGACCCTCAAAGATATCCAGGTTAATTTTAAGATCCTTGTTATCGTTATAATATTCTAACGAATCTATGAGTATCTCAGCATCCCTGTAACCGTTATTTCTGTAAAAATCAATCACTAGCTGCTTATCTTTTTCATATTCAACCGGGCTGAATTCTGCACTCGACCAGAACTTCCACCACACAGCTTCACTTGTTTCCTCCATCTCACCTGAAAGATCATCATCATCGAAAGCAGCGTTACCTGTAAATTCAATTTCTCTTACAACTACTTCATCACCTTCTTCAATTGATAATTTAAGCAGAATACGATCTTTAATTCTTGTTATAAGGTTAGTGTATGTTCTATCCCCGGATTCATAGAGTAAATGGTATTCGTCCGATAAATCACTTTTGCTTTGCCAAACTACATCTATATCTTCATCAATTGTATCGGCGGTAAAAAAAGTAAATAGTTCCGAAGTAATTTTAGCATTAAGAAAACCTTCTTCGGCATAGAGAGCATTAATACGCAGCTTCAATTTCGAAATTTCCTGCGGCGAAAGAACCGTTCCCCTTAAAAAAGTAATTTTCTCTTCTATATCTTCAATATCAATTTCATCATTACCCTCAACAACAACCCGTTCTAATCTTGGATATTCAACAACTTTAATAAGCAGAAACACACCGTCATTTATCTCTTGATCCTTAATTATTTGAACATCGGAAAAGATATTTAACGACCAGAGCTGGCGGATTGCGTTTAATGTTTGATCGCCGGGAATCTGAATTTCATTGCCAACTTTTAAACCACTGTTTGCAACAATTGTAGCTGCATCGGCAGATTTATTGCCTTCAACTGAAATGCCTAAGATCTTGTAACTTTTTTGTGTTTCCTGGGCAGTTATGCTAACAGTAAACAAAACAATCACTAAAGCTATTTTATAAAACATCCGCAGGTAGGATTTTAACATTCTTTTTAAACTTTCTTATTTACTTAATTTGCTCGCTAACTTTACCAAATCTCCGTTCGCGCTTTTGGAAATTGCTTATTGCATCATACAAATCTTCTCTTTTGAACTCAGGCCAGAAAACATTTGAAATAACAAACTCAGAGTAAGCGACTTGCCAAAGAAGGAAGTTGCTAACCCTGAACTCTCCGCTAGTTCTAATTATCAAATCCGGATCGGGTATGTTTTTAGTCGTTAGATGATTAGAAATAGTTTCTTCCGAGATTTCCTCAACTAATAATTCTTTTTGCTGTATTGAACGATTAATACTTTTAAATGCTTCCAAAAGTTCCCATCTTCCACTGTAACTAAGGGCTAAATTCAGAGTCATTCGCTTATTATTTTTTGTCCTCTCAATATCAGCAGCAAGCTGCTCTTGAACTTCTTTTGGAAGAGATTTGATATCACCAATACATGTAATTTTTATATCTTTCTCATCCAGCTCATCAACTCTTTCCTTAAGATTATTTAACAACAACCTCATAAGGATAGATACCTCTTCAACTGGTCGCTTCCAGTTTTCTGTTGAAAATGTATAAAGGGTTAGAAACTTAACACCTATTTGAGAGGAAGCCTCTACAATATCTCTAACAGTTTCAACGCCCTGCTTGTGCCCTGCAACTCTAGGCAAGCCGCGGGATTTTGCCCATCTCCCGTTACCATCCATGATGATAGCAATATGTGCCGGTATTTCACCTGAATTTTTTAGCTGCGCCTGCAGCAATTCATCAGGGGTTTGTTCTTTGTTAGACAATGCCATTTCTAAATTTTGTTTAAGCGTGTAAAATTAAACCTACACAGCTATAAAATCAAGGTAATCAAGCATTCTTTATGCTAAAACAACTTAGAAATATAATAATATTAAGAAGGTAACTGCTCTAAAAGGTAGAAATAGAGAATGGATTTATTTGTGGATTAACTTCATTTATAGAGATACAAACCAATATTAAGAAAACAAAACTTTACTTTTCGGTTCAGAAATATCCGTTTTTGATACCGATTCATCAATTATCTGGATCAGCTTAATATTACGCCTAATCTCTTTATTCATCTGCTCCAGGAGATTTTTTGCCTGCTTAAAGTATTTATCAGGAACACCAATAAAAAGTATAACCGGTTGGTTTGAAAATTTAGTATGCCGTGTTGCTAAATAATATATTTTATCCGCAAGTTCTGCGTTGTTTAATTCTTCCTCAGTTAAAGTTATACCAATTGCGTATTTGTTTCTTTGCCTCGCAAGCACATCAATTTTAAATTCGCCAACTCTTTCCGGTTCGGGCAGGTATGTTCCAAATCGCCTGCTAACGGTTAGGTAACCTCTTTTCCAGAATTGTGCAACAAGTGAGTCAACAATATATCTTTCACTCGTGTTTAACATAATATTCTCCTGAATTATACTGCTTGTGAAATTATTGGAATGATAGGGGAAAACTTAAAAGTATCAAATACCTTAATGTTGGCTATCCTGTCATATTCAAACTTTTTTATTTCCTTTGTTGTATTAACTCTGCCGTAAATAACTTTTTTACCAGATCTCTCTCGCGCTATATAGTAGGGCTCTATATGAATTTCCTGTAGTCCATATAAAAATCTTAAGTAATTCCGGTTTCTAATCGCTGTTATAAAAATATCTGATTTCATTCTAACTCCTTATTAATTTAGCCATCTAACAACCCCTTTTACTTTACCAACAATTGAAAACTCATTAGTTCTATTTATTTCAATTGGTTTATAATTATCATTTTCAGGTATCAATCTTATTTTGTTCTCTTTTTTCTCCAGGGTTTTAACAGTAACCTCATCATCCAGCATTGCAACAATTACATCACCGTTTATTCCTTTTTCGTTTGGTGAAACTATAACCAGGTCGTTTTCAAAAATTCCGGCGTTTATCATGCTATCTCCACTTACTCTTAAAGCAAAAGCATCCTCGGCATTTTTAATAAAAGCAGGATCGATAATAATCGAACCCTCAATATTTTCCATTGCAAGAATGGGTGAACCTGCAGCTACTCTTCCAACAACCGGAATTTTACTAAACACCTCATTTTTTAATGCGGCTGCCAGATCGGAAATACCTGTATCTTCTTTTATTAAAGAGATTCCCCGGCTGGCATTACTTTCAACATGCAGATATCCCTTCTTTTCAAGCGCATCCAAATGCCGCTTAACTCCAAATGTGGAAGATATCTCGAATTTCTTTCCAATTTCCCTTAAAGTTGGAGGATAACCGTTTTCTGCAAGAAATTGGTTGATAAAATCCAAAATGTCTCTTTGCCTGTCCGTTAATTCTTTTTTCATAGTAGTGCTCTTTTGTTCACTACTAATATAGTGTACATTTGTTCACTTGTCAAGTCTTTTCTAAAAAAATTTAATTTTTTCTTTTATAAGGATTAAGCGAGGGTTTTTTGTACTGTTTAGAGGAGATAAAAAAACAGGATGGCAATATCTCATCTCCATCCTGTCAAATTAATTAAGATTTATAGAAGTTTATATTAACCTACTTCAACACCTTTCTTTTCAACCTGCATCAGCCAGTTATGCGTATCTTCTTTTTCGCCATAATGGATTGCAGTAATTTCATTAAAGAGTTTAAAATCGAGTTCATTTGGTTTGCCGTTGTTTAAAGTCATCTCTTTATCTTTATATGTTAACCAGCCAACGGTGGAGATAATTGCAGCTGTTCCTGTTCCAAAAATTCCAATAAGGTTTCCATCTTCATAAGCTTTTACTACTTCATCAATAGTAATGTCTCTTTCAACAACATTCATATTCCATTCTTTAAGCAGTTCAATTACGGTTCTTCTTGTAATACCGGGTAAAATACTTCCATTAAGCTTGGGTGTAACAATTTCATCCTTAAGGTTGATGAAAATGTTCATAGTACCAACTTCTTCGATGTACTTTTGCTCAACTCCATCGAGCCAAAGAACTTGTGTAAATCCTTTTTTAATAGCTTCTTCACCTGCCAGCAAACTCGCAGCATAATTTGCAGGAGTTTTACATTCACCAAGTCCTTTACGCACAGCGCGAACATAATCATCCTGCACAAGAATTTTAACCGGGTTAAAACCTTCAGGGTAATATGCGCCCACAGGAGATAAAAGAATTATTAACTTATAGTTTGTCGATGGGTGAACGCCAAGGAAAGAATCGGAGCCGAAAATAAAGGGTCTTATATAAAGTGCTTCCCCTTTAGTTGTTGGTATCCAGTCGCGCTCAATATAAACCAGTTCTTTTAAAGCTTCCAGCATAAAATCAACATCCAATTCTGGAATGCAGACTCTTCTTGAAGAATTATTTATTCTTTCAAAATGTTTATCGGCTCTAAAAATTACAATGTTGCCATCCGTTTGTTTAAAAGCTTTTAATCCCTCGAACACTGCTTGCCCGTAATGGATAAACATAGTAGCAGGATGCATCGCAAGATTACTGATTTCTGTTATGGCAGGATTATGCCATCCTTTTTCCGGGCTGTAATCCATTTCGAAAACATGGTCGCTAAAGATTTTACCAAAACCAAGAGTTTCCGGCAGTTCAACCGGTGTGGTTCTTTCTTTAATATTGAAGGTGATTTTTTCCATAATTTTTCCTGATATTTATATTTTGAGAGTATCTCTATTTAATAATTTTTTTTATGAATATAAAATAAAATAGGACAAATGAAAATCCCCTTACGATTTTATTAATTGCTGTTTGTTGATGATTGCTAAAACATCAACATCCAGAGAACATAATCTAGTATTAAAATCATTGCAGCAGATAAAACAAAGGAACGAATAGTTGAAAAACCAACACCCTCTGCCCCGCCCTGAGTTCTAAAGCCAATGTGGCATCCCAGCAACGCAGTTACACCACCAAAGAAAACAGCTTTTACCAAACCGGCAGTAAGATCTGAAAATATAAAAAAGTATTTAACCGAATCGAAAAAAACCTGGAATGTAACATTTAAGAAATAGTTGGATACAATAAACGCCCCAAAGACCGCAATAGTATTAGCAAAAATAACCAGGATCGGCATCATAAGCAGGGAAGCAAGCATTCTTGGCATAGCTAGATACCTAATCGGATCGATAGCCATAATTTCCAAGGCATCTATCTGTTCCGTTACTTTCATTGTTCCAAGCTCGGCAGCAATTGAAGCACCAACTCTTCCGGCAATAACAATTCCTGTAAGCACAGGTCCCAGCTCTGTTATTATTGCCCTACTTGTTGTTCCGCCAAGGATAGACATGGGTGCAAGACCCTTTAACTGGTAAGCTGCCTGCCATGCAGCCACAGCTCCTGTAAAAATAGCAATGATAAGAACCAATGGCAGTGAATTAACACCAATATGTTCCATCTGGTGAAGTATAGCTTTTGCAGTGCGGGGAACATTTTTAATATTTCTAATAATTTTAAAAAACAGGATGGATATCTGCCCAAATTCCTCAAGGAAGCTTAAAGTTTTTTTGCCGAGCGCTTGTACTATGTTAGTAAGCAAATAGATATACTCAGTTTTTTAATATTCAAAATTTACTAAAAATCTATGTTAGTAACTTGTGTAACACTGCAATAAACTTTTTTCTCTAAGTAGAAATTAAATTTGTCAGGGTCTCCTGTTGAGAAGTACAAATGAGATAGAGTGACTGCATGATTGCATTGCTGTTTAAATGCGGGACTGCATGATCGCAAGTTTATGGGAGTGTGTTATTTCTGAAAATTCTTTCGTAACAGGAAATATAAATTTTGCTCATTTTTGAATAGTCGGGCTCCTTTATGGCGACTCAAAATGAGACGGCAAATATCAGTTTATTTAAGATTTTCAATCTCAAAAAAATAGCTGAAAAAAGAGTTCAGCCAATTTGGTTCTTCTTTATATCGAAATTCACTAATAATTAACAGATATCAAACTTTTTTCAGCGGCGAAATAACTTAACCCTGTTAATCAAAGGATGCTAACAGCAACCTGAATTTAGCACTATTATTGATGTTTATTTACAGCAGCGAGTTAAAAGGGCGAAACTCAAAAAATCAATCTAAGTATTGTCATCATAAATCCGCTTCAATATGGTAAATAACATATCCAACATTATTGAGCAGGCACCTGTTGGTATAATCACCTTTTCCCTGGATGGAAAAATTGATCTGGTAAACCAGAATTTTGAAAAGTTCGGAATTCTTTACCAGTTCGAAACTCCATCACTATTGGGTGCCAACATTTTTGAAACTGATATTTTTCCTTCGGCGAGTTTAACGGAAGAGCTTAGAGAACTTAAAGAGGGCTTTTCGTTTGAGAAGGAAATAAGAGAGGTGCGCACAAATGATGGCGGACGCATAACTCTTATTGTTAAAGGCGCGCCGCTTTACCAGGAAGAAAAACTTTCGGGCGGAATTTTATTAATTGAAGACATTAAGATTCTTACCGATCTATCCGACCAACATGAACTTCGCGCAGATTATATTGAAAAAGCTATAAGAAGAGTAAACGATTTTTTAATTGTTACCAATCAGAATGGTGAAATAAAATTTTCAGCAGGCAGCGCTCCCGAAAAATTAAACATTAGTCAGCCATCAATTATTGGCAAAAAACTTTCTGAACTTTTTAATTCTTCAGTACAAAACTCTCTTACCAAAAGTATGGCGAAGGTAACCAAAACCAGGGAGCCCCTTAAGAAAAACCTCGAACTGAATATTTCTGATAAGCAGTACACTTTTGAATGCAGGATTGAACCGCTGCTTAGTAAGAGAGGAACTATCCAGTTTATTTATTTTTTCTTTAACGATGTAACTTCTGAAGCAGTTGAAAAATCGCGGAAAGACAGGCTGGTATCAGAACTGGATTATTACAGGTCTGTTACCTCCAATTTATCAAATGCCCTGTTTGCTGTAGATAATACGGGTAATATAATTTTCTGGGATGATGAAGCTGTATTACTTTTTGGTCATCAAGCCGAAGAGATGAAAGGTAAGTTTTTTGGCGAAGCCCTTAAACTATTTAATGAAGATTATTTTAAAAAAATACTTGGAGATTTAAAGCAGCAAAAGGTATGGGAAATTAATGTTAATATCTTTGGCGAAGACCAGGTTAAGCAAACCTTCGAGCTGAAATTTTCTTTTGCTGACGAGAAGCAGGAAGCCATAATTGTTCTGTGCAACAATATAACGGAACGTTTTGAAGAAGATGAGAAAATAAAATCATCGGAAAAAACTCTTAAGAATATTGTTGCAAACACCGGGCAATTAATTTGTTCGGTTGATCGGGCAGGAAAAATAATATATGCCAATTCAACTTTTTTAAAAGTGCTGGATTATAATGAGCAAGAAATAACCGGGAAAAATATTTCTGAGCTGATTTCACCTTCTTTCTTAAAAAATAATTCTTTCGATTTATATGAACTCAGCAAAGAGAGTACAAAAACTAAAACCTTACCCTTCTTAACAAAAAAGAGAAAAGAGGTGCCAACTCTTCCAATAATAAATTCTTTTTTTGATGTTGACACTAAAGAGAACGGGTACAACTTTTTTCTAAGTGATATATCGGCAGAAAAATCCGCCGAAAAGGAATTGCCGCTTTACCGGTCACTCTTCGAAGTATCGCAAGATGGTATTGCTGTAGAATCAGAAGGTAAGATTGTAAAAGCCAACAATTCGTTTGCGGAAATATTTGGCTACGATAACGGGGATCAATTGATTGGCAGGGATTTGATAGACCTGGTTTCAAATGATGATGTTCTTAAAGTAGTGGAATATTTTCGTCTAATTGAACAGAGAAAAAACGCACCGGATCGTTTTGAATTTCTTG
>CAZPSY010000017.1:12919-14961 GCA_964589295.1 uncultured Ignavibacteriaceae bacterium | reverse complement strand
TTACAGCTTCATTATTTCTCCCCGATTTTATTTTACTTAGAATATCAACTTGTTCTTTCTGAACATTCATATCGATCTTTAAAAGATTTTCCGGCTGCGATTCTTCAACCTGGTATTTATTTACACCAACTATAATCCGTTCATTTGCTTCAATCTCTAATTCATATTTATATGCAGCTTTTTGAATTTCAGTTTGAACAAAACCGGAATTTATTGCTTCGATCATCCCCCCAAGGTTATCAATTTTTTTTATATAATTCATTGCTTCCTCCTCAACCCGGTCGGTCATAGATTCAATAAAATATGAACCTGCAAGTGGGTCGGCAGTGTTTGTTACGCCACTCTCCTCAGCTACAATTTGCTGTGTGCGCAATGCAATCCTAACCGAATCTTCGGAGGGAAGAGCCAACGCTTCATCCCTTGAATTAGTGTGTAAGCTTTGCGTTCCACCAAGCACAGCGGCTAAAGTTTGAATTGTAACACGTGCGATATTGTTATCAACTTGCTGTGCAGTTAACGTTGATCCTGCAGTTTGTGTATGAAACCTGAGCATCATTGAATTCGGATCTTTTGCTTTAAATCTTTCTTTCATAATCTTTGCCCAGAGCCGTCTTGCTGCACGGTATTTTGCCACTTCTTCTAGCAAATCATTATGAGCATTGAAAAAGAAAGATAACCGCTTTGCAAATTGATCAACATTTAATCCTGCTTTTAATGCTGCTTCAACATAAGCAATTCCGTTAGCTATTGTAAATCCAACTTCCTGAGCTGCAGTAGAACCTGCTTCACGAATGTGGTAACCGGAAATTGAAATTGTATTCCAGCGCGGAACTTCCTTTGTACAAAATTCAAAAATATTTGTAACCAATCTCATTGATGGCTTTGGTGGAAAAATGTAAGTACCGCGAGCGATATATTCTTTTAAAATATCGTTTTGTATTGTACCGCTGATCTTGTCTTTTGATACTCCCTGTTTTTCAGCAACGGCGATATACATTGCCAGCAGAACAGATGCCGGAGCGTTTATAGTCATTGATGTTGATACTTTATCAAGTGGAATTTGATCGAAAAGAACTTCCATATCTGCAAGAGTATCAATGGCAACACCAACCTTACCAACTTCACCATGAGCCATTGGGTCATCACTATCATATCCTATTTGAGTTGGAAGATCGAAGGCGACGGATAAACCGGATTGCCCCTGCTTAAGTAAATACCTGTAACGATTATTTGATTCTTTTGCAGTTCCAAAACCTGCATACTGCCTCATTGTCCAGAATCGTCCCCTGTACATTGAAGGTCTTATTCCGCGCGTAAAAGGGTAGGAACCTGGAAACCCGATTTGCTCATAATATTCTTTATCTACTTTTTTAGGATGATAAAGTTCCTCGACGGGTGAAAATGATACGGTTGTAAATTCTTTTTTTCGTTCAGGATTTTTTTCTATAAACTTGTTGTAAACAGTCTCTTCCCATTTTTTTAATTCAGCGCTTTCTTCACCTGAATTTAGCTTTTTCAAAATTTACTCCTATTTAATGAATATCCGGGCAAGTAACATTTTAATTTATTACGATAAAT
Organism: uncultured Ignavibacteriaceae bacterium; assembly: GCA_964589295.1. GTDB lineage: Bacteria > Bacteroidota > Ignavibacteria > Ignavibacteriales > Ignavibacteriaceae > JAZGGS01. The sequence goes on along the minus strand of CAZPSY010000017.1, from coordinate 13,383 downwards.
TTACTTCCGCATTGTTTCTTTAGCAACTTTAAATCTGTTAGTCGGCTAATTTAGAAAGACGAAAAATTATTAGTAAAACTCGTTGAAATCAAAACAGGGAAAATATGATGCAATTTCAAGGATAATTAAGTGTTAAAAACTTATAATTCAACTGGTTACAAAGAACCCTTTAAGAATAATTTATCTAAAACTAGTTTGCTTTAGAGTAAATAACAGATTCTTGCAAAATGAAGACTGATTATCTATATTTACACCCTTAAAATCAAATATTTTAGAAATAAGTGAATTCCCGTGGTAAAAAGTGGAATTACGACTGGTTCTTATAGAGATTGAAGAAGATTTAATGTTGCCGGGGTGTCCATCTTCGTTGAATAAATTCAACTACGCTGGATAAAGCGGAAACAGCAAGTTCTTAAAAAATCTTATAGAGTACTAAATGTTGCCGGGGTGGCGGAACCTGCCTA
>CAZPSY010000017.1:0-12819 GCA_964589295.1 uncultured Ignavibacteriaceae bacterium | reverse complement strand
AATTGTCAATTATCAATTATAGAAGGGCTCTTAGCTCAGTTGGTTAGAGCGTCTGCTTGACGTGCAGAAGGCCAGAGGTTCGAATCCTCTAGAGCCCACTCTGTTTTACGACAGGAAGGACTATCGGATTTAATCCGATTTTTTTGTGTTATAAAATTATGAATAAAATTAAAATTACATTCCCTGATGGGAACAAAAAGGAATTTGATAGCGGAATTACCCCGTACAGTATAGCCGAATCTATTTCCAGCAGACTGGCAAAGGAATCTTTAGCTGCAAAAGTTAGTGGTTCGATTTATGATCTTTACAGACCGATAACTGATGATGCAGAGATAAAGTTTTTAACTTTTAATGAAGATGAAGGGAAAGAAGTTTACTGGCATTCAACTTCGCATTTAATGGCTCATGCCGTTCAGACGATTTACCCGGAAGCTAAGTTTGGTGTAGGACCCGCAATAGATGCAGGGTTTTATTACGATATAGATATTAATTCAACTTTGCACGATGAAGACCTGAAAAAGATAGAAGATAAGATGATGGAACTCTCTAAGGAAAACAAAACGTTCATTAGAGAAGAGTTATCTAAAGAATCTGCTATTTCATTGTTCAAAGAAAAAGGAGATCAGTATAAGCTTGAACTCCTTTCTGAGATGAATGAGAATGATGAAGTAATCAGCATTTATAATGAAGGTAATTTTACAGATCTTTGCCGCGGACCGCACCTTCCTGCAAGCGGTAAAATTAAATATATAAAGTTGTTAAACATTTCCGGTTCCTACTGGCGCGGTGATGAAAAGAATAAACAGCTCCAGAGAATTTATGGTATTTCTTTCCCTAAAAAGAAAATGCTTGATGATCACCTCTATATGCTCGAAGAAGCAAAAAAGAGAGATCATCGTAAACTTGGTAAGCAGCTGGATCTTTTTAGCATACATGAAGAAGCCGGTGCAGGTCTTATTTACTGGCATCCTAAAGGTGCAAGAGTTCGTTTGGAAATTGAAGATTACTGGCGCAAAGCCCATATCGATAACGGGTACGAGATTTTATATTCTCCGCATATGGGTAAAAGCTGGTTATGGGAGACCAGTGGTCACCTCGATTTTTATAAAGAGGGAATGTTTTCAAAGATGGATGTAGATGAGCAGGATTATTTTATTAAACCGATGAATTGTCCTTTTCATATTCTTATGTATAAATCTCATCTACGTTCTTACCGCGAACTTCCAATGCGCTGGGCCGAGCTGGGCACTGTGTACAGGTATGAAAAAAGCGGTGTGCTTCACGGATTGCTTAGAGTCAGGGGATTTACCCAGGATGATGCACATATCTTTTGTACGCACGAGCAGGTAGAAGATGAAATTGTTGAAGTTTTAAGATTTGCCCGTGAAATGTGGAAAGCTTTTGGTTTCGAAAAACTGGATTTTTATCTCTCAACCAAACCGGAAAAAGCAGTCGGTGAAGATGATCTGTGGATCAAAGCCACTGAATCATTAAGAAATGCCCTCGTGAGAGAGAATATTGATTACACTGTTGATGAAGGCGAAGGTGTTTTCTACGGACCAAAGATAGATATTAAGGTGAAGGATGCTCTTAACCGCGAATGGCAAATGAGTACAGTGCAATTCGATTTTAATTTGCCTGAACGATTCGATATGAGTTACATTGGCGAAGATGGAAAAGAACATCGTCCCTTTATGGTGCACCGTGCATTACTTGGTTCTATAGAAAGATTCTTTGGAGTACTTATTGAACACTTTGCCGGAGCATTCCCCGTTTGGCTTGCTCCCTTGCAGGTTGCAGTAATTCCTGTTTCAGAACATTATATTGATTATGCAAAGAAAGTTGCTGATGAATTAAAGCAACATAACATCAGGGTTGAAACTGACGTTAGAAATGAAAAGATAGGTTATAAAATTCGTGATTGGGAAACCAACAAAGTTCCTTACATGCTTATTCTTGGTGAGAAGGAACAAACAGCCGGGAACATCTCAATTCGCGAGCATAAAAAAGGTGATCAGGGTTCTTTTGCTTTATCAGATTTTATTGATAATATTACAAACCAAATTAAAAACAAAGATTTTACAACAAATTAGAGAGGTATTTCATCGCTCAAAAAGACAAGACTAGAATTAACGAAGATATTGAGTCTCCGAAAGTAAGGGTGATTGATTTAGATGGAAAACAATTAGGTGTATTTTTAATTGAAGATGCGTTAAGATTAGCAAGCGGAAAGGATAGTGATCTTGTGGAAATTGCCCCACAAGCAAAACCACCGGTTTGTAAAGTAATTGATTATGGAAAATTCAGATATGAACAACAAAAAAGAGATAAGCTGCAGAAAAAAAATCAGACAGTTTCAATATTAAAGGAAATCAGGTTTCATCCTAATACTGATGTTCACGATTTTGAGTTTAAAACAAAACATGCTATGAATTTTTTAGAAGACGGTAATAAAGTAAAAGCAACAGTTCAGTTTAAAGGCAGAGAAATGGCTTATAAAGAACTAGGTGAAGATTTATTAAATAGATTTATTGAAAAACTAGAAGAATACTCCAAAGTGGAAGTCCCAATTAAAATGGAGGGGAGAAACATGAGCGTTCTTGTTGTTCCAATTGTAAAGAAGAAAAAAAGTAAATAAATAAATAGGAAATAGTTATGCCGAAAATGAAAAGCAACAGGGGTGCTGCTAAAACATTTAAGAAAACAGCATCTGGTAAATTAAAAAGGATGAAGGCGTATAAACTTCATATATTAACATCCAAATCCACAAAGAGAAAAAGAAATCTCAGACACGCAACACTGGTTTCAAAATCAGAACAGAAACGTGTAGCTATAATGGTTCAATAATGAATAAGGATAATTAAAATGCCAAAAACGAGTAATAATGTAGCCTCTAGAAAAAGAAGAAGGAAAATTCTAAAGCAAACTAAAGGTTACTGGGGTGCACGTGGCAATGTTTATACTATTGCCAAAGGTGCGCTGGAAAAAGGATTGCTTCATGCTTACCGTGATAGGAAACTGAAGAAAAGAACATATAGACAATTATGGATTGTTAGAATTAATGCAGCCGCAAGGTTAAACGGAACAACTTATTCTAAATTTATGAATGCCTTAAAAGAAAAAGGTGTTGTTATTAACCGTAAGATACTTGCAAGCATGGCTGTTGAAAATCCTGGTGTGTTTGCAGAATTAGCTAAGTTTGCTACAAAATAGTTTTACACCCTCTTCATTTTCCAGGAATAAATTATTTGAAGAGGGTATTTTTTTAAATATTCTGAAAGTGCGGGATGCTGGCTGAAGAAATAGAAAAGATTAAGACTGGTTTTAATAGCGATGTTGCCGAAGTTACTTCGCTTGAGGAACTTGAAAAGATAAGGGTAAAATATCTCAGCAGGAACGGCTTGGTATCAGGTCTTTTCGAGCAGCTTAAAACCGTATCAAGCGAACAGAAGCCGTTATTGGGTAAAAATCTTAATGAACTTCGCAATCAAATTAATGCAGAATTTATCCAGCTAAAAACTTCTCTTGAAAGTAATAAATCATCTTCAACTTCCGAAATTGATTTAACACTTCCGGGCAAAAACATTCACGTTGGCAGCAGGCACATCTTAACTCAAACACTTGATGAGATAAAATCAATTTTTAAAGGAATGGGCTTTTCAGTTTACGAAGGACCAGAACTTGAATCGGATCATAACAACTTCGAAGCATTAAATTTCCCGCCAGATCATCCTGCAAGGGATATGCAGGATACCTTTTTTATAAGTAAAGATTTTCTTCTGCGAACTCATACATCTCCTGTGCAGATTAGAGTGATGGAAAACCAGCAGCCACCTGTAAGAGCAATAATGCCGGGCAGGGTCTACAGGAATGAAGCTGTAAGTGCGCGCAGCTATTGTATGTTCCACCAGGTTGAAGGACTTTACGTTGATACGGATGTTACTTTTGCCGAACTGAAAGGAACGCTTGTTTCGTTCGCACAGCAGTTTTATTCTGAAGATCTTAAATACAGGTTTCGACCAAGCTTTTTCCCGTTTACAGAACCCAGCGCCGAAATGGATATTACCTGTTTCATCTGTAAGGGAAAAGGTTGTAAGATTTGTAAAGGTACCGGCTGGCTCGAAATTCTGGGCTGCGGTATGGTTGATCCTAATGTTTTTGATAATGTTAACTACGATTCTGAAAAATACACGGGTTATGCTTTTGGAATGGGAATAGAAAGAATTGCAATGTTAAAATATGGAATTGATGATATTCGTGTCTTCTTCGAAAATGATTACCGTTTTCTTAGTCAGTTTTAATGGAGAATGATAGTTGAAAGTTTCACTTAACTGGTTAAAAAAATATGTTGATTTGGAAAACATCTCAACTGAAGAGATTGTTTCAAAGCTTACTATGAGTGGTTTGGAGGTTGAAGAATATTTTGACCAGAATGAAAAGTATAAGAATTTTGTTGTTGGACATGTAAAATCAAAAGAGAAACATCCTGATGCAGATAAGCTTACGGTGTGCACAGTTTCAGATGGCAATGAAGATTTACAAGTTATATGCGGTGCATCAAATGTTGAAGCAGGACAAAAAATAGTTTTTGCACCTATCGGTTCCACAATTCCAAATGGAAATTTTAAAATAAAAAAGGCAAAGATAAGAGGTGTGGAATCGCACGGGATGATTTGTGCTGAAGATGAATTAGAATTAAGCGATGATCACTCAGGAATTATGGTGCTGGATGAAAATCTTGAAGAGGGGACATCCATTACTGAAGCTTTAAGTTTAAACGATGTTATACTTGAAATAGCTATAACACCAAACAGACCTGATGCACTATCACATATAGGTGTTGCAAGAGATCTATCTGCATTATTCAACCTTGAACTTAAAATTCCTAAAGTTGAGATTAAAGAAGTTGAGAAAGATATTAATGATTTTGCAAAAATAGAAATAGAAGATGAAGTAAATTGCCCGCGTTATTCTGCGCGAGTAGTTACTGATGTTACAATAAAAGAATCACCAGGTTGGTTAAAGGATAGACTTACAAGTATTGGATTAAGACCAATTAATAATGTTGTTGATGTTACCAATTTTGTTCTGCACGAAATTGGTCAACCGCTGCACGCTTTTGATCTTGATAGATTAAGTAAGAATAAAATTATTGTAAGAAGCACTTCAGAAAAAACTAAATTTACTACCCTCGATTCTAAAGAAAGAAAACTGCAACCAGGCACTTTAATGATTTGTGATGCTGAACGCGAAGTTGCAGTTGCAGGAGTTATGGGCGGTGAAAACTCTGAAGTAAGCGATAATACAAAAAACATATTAATTGAAAGCGCCTACTTCAATCCAACTTCAATTAGAAGAACTTCCAAAGATCTTATGCTAACAACCGATTCATCTTACCGGTTTGAGCGCGGCACTGATCCATCAAACACGGTGTATGCGGCAGAAAGAGCTGCTAAACTTATTGCCGAAGTGGGAGATGGAAAAATTGTAAAAGGAGTAATAGATGTTTATCCTAACAAGATTTATAACAAGGAATTAAAGCTCAGGTTAGCAAGAGTTACTAAGCTCCTCGGTTACGAAGTGAATAAAAATGATGTAAAGAGGATTCTGCAAAAGCTTGGAATAAATATACTTAAAGATTTAGGTGATTCATTGGAAGTTGTTGTTCCCAACTTCAGACCTGACATTGAAAGAGAAGTTGACCTGATAGAAGAGATTGCAAGTATTGCCGGATATGATTCTATACCAACAATTTCCAAGATTACTATTACTCTGGATAAAAAAGTTGATGAATCTGAATTTACAGATAAAGTAAGATCATCAGCAATTGCAATTGGTTTGAACGAAATAGTTAATAACCCGCTGGTGCCGGAAAAATTTGCAGAGATTATTGGAAAACCAATTAAAGTTACAAATCCTCAAAGTAACGATATGTCATTTCTGCGAACATCACTTGTTCCGAGTGCTCTTAATATAGTTTCGAACAATATAAAAAGAGGGGAAAAAGATTTAGCGTTCTTCGAAATAGGGAATATCTTCAACCTGGTTAACCACGGCGAAGTAAAAAGTTTTGAGGATTTTAAAGAAGAAACCAACATCATATTATTAATAACCGGTTATAAAACTTTTAGAAAGTGGTACTCGCAAAGTGAAATTTACGATTTTTATGCACTCAAAGGTTTAGTAAATTCATTTTTAAAAAAGATTTCGCTTGACAATTCTTTAATTGATTCATATAATGATATGCAAAATAGTATTTACGAGTACAATTTTGCCAAATCCCTAAATAATCTGGTTTTGGGTTATGGCGGTAAAGTAAAAAGCAGTGTTCTTAAAAAATTTGATATTGACCAGGAAGTATTTTGTTTCGAGTTTGATTTAATGAAACTGAGCAATATTTCCAAAGGAAATAAAACGTATTCTGTACCTTTAAAATTTCCAAAGGTTAACCGGGATTTTGCGTTTATCTTTGATAGTAATATTAACTTCGAAGATGTAAATTCGTTTATTAAAAAGAATGCTTCACAGCTCCTTAAATCAGTATCTTTGTTCGATTTATTCGAAAAAGATGATATAGGAGAGAATAAAAAAAGTTTGGCATTCAATTTGGAATATTACGATTTTAGCAGAACATTAACCGAAGATGAGGTTGATAAAGATTTTCAGAATTTAATTACACTTGTTATAAATAAATTTAATGCAACTTTAAGAGGAAATTAATTGGCTGATCACGCAAAATACGAAGCGTTAGTTAATGACCTGACAGCTCTGGAAGCAAGGGTTTCTATCTTAAAAAGCAAATACAACGATACTCTGGAAAGAAACACAGAGTTGGAAGTTACCTTTAATGAAGCAGAGCATGAAAAGAGCGAGCTTCATCAGCGTATTTCGGATTTAGATGGTGAACTTGAAATCCTTAAACGGGAATCTGAAGACGCACAATTTAAAAATTTTACTTTAGAGGAGAGAGAATCGCTTAAAGCTAAAATAAAGGATTTAGTTAAGCGAATTGACTATCACCTTTCTGCAAATTCGTCCCGCTGAACGCTAGACGAAACGGAAAGGAACATTTAAGTTCTTAATTAATTTGATTGTAGGATGGGAAGACATCAATGACAGATAAGAAGAAGCTTAAAATTAAAATATTCGAAAAAGAATATTCTTTACTTGTTGAAAATGAAGAGATAGCAAAAGAGCTTGCTATCTATGTAAATAAAGTAATGGAAGAAACCAAAGAGGAACTTCCGGATCAAGCTGCACAGACAATAGCTATAATTGCTTGTTTAAATATCGCTTACGATTTATTCATAGAGAAGAATAAGAACAGGGAATTTTTAATCCAGGCAACAGATAAAGTAAAGAAATTAAAGCTCCTTCTAGACGAACCCGAACTGTCGGACCCATCTTAAGTATTGCCGCGCTGCTGCTCCTTTTTAATTTGAAAAACTAACATCAATTAATAGGGAGTATGACTTCAACGTGTATTACAGGCCTCATCTTCAGTCTTGTATTGAAGAATTGCATTTGCAACAGTGGAAGTAAAAAGCGTGTGAGAGTATTCCCACTGTGATTTAATAGGGTTTTTCCTATTGATCGTGGAGTGGCAGATGCGGCGTTTATACTTTTAACCTATAGTGGAGGTAAAAATGGACGTACTATTGATAATACCAATGTTAGTTGTGATAATATTTGTGTTTTTCTATCTGGGATGGTTATTTAATTCGAAAGTTGGAAAGAAAAGTGCTGCCCTGGCTGAAGAAAATTCTAAACGTATAGTTGCCGATGCAGAAAAAGAAGCCAAAAATCTTAAAAGAGAAAAATTACTTGAAGTAAAAGATGAATGGTACAAGAAGAAAATTGAATTTGATAGTGAAGTTCAGAAAAAAAGACAAAAGCTTGGTAACCTTGAAAAACAGCTTACTCAAAGAGAGGAGAACAGTGAGAAAAAATTCGATCTGGTTCTTCAAAAGGAAAGAGAGAATAAAAAGCTTGAACAAAGTCTTACTGACCAAAGAGATAACCTGAAAACGAAAACTCAGGAAGTTGAACAGCTGGCGCTGGAACAGAATGATAAACTTGAAAGAATTTCCGGTTTAACTTCAGAAGATGCTAAGAAATTGCTGATGGAAAATATGGTTAACCAGGCAAAAATTGATTCCATCCAGATGATTAAGGAAGTATCTGATAAAGCAAAAGCAGATGCCAAACGTGAAGCACAAAAAATCATCGTCCAGTCTATCCAGCGCACTGCTGCCGATCATTCCATAGAAACTACAGTCTCTGTCGTTCAAATTCAGAATGATGAAATGAAAGGCAGAATCATCGGTAAGGAAGGAAGGAACATCAGGGCATTTGAATCCGCAACGGGTGTGGATGTTATTGTTGATGATACCCCCGAAGCTGTTATTTTATCTTCTTTTGATCAATTTAGAAGAGAAGTTGCGCGTGTTTCATTAGAAAGATTAATAGCAGATGGACGGATACATCCAGCCAGGATTGAAGAAGTTGTTGAAAAAGTGAAGGAGGAACTTGAAGAAGAGTTGATCAGGGAAGGTGAGAATACTGTGATGGAGCTTGGCTTACACAACATGCACAAGGAATTAATAAAGCACCTCGGAAGGATGAAATACAGGTCGAGCTTTGGACAAAATCTTTTACAGCACAGCATAGAGGTTGCTTATCTCACAGGGATCATGGCTGCGGAACTGGGACTGGAAACTAATCTTGCAAAGAGAGCAGGCTTGTTGCACGATATTGGTAAAACCGTTGATAAAAGTGTTGAAGGTCCTCATGCTTTATTGGGTTACGATTTGGCTAAACGGTATGAAGAAAATCCTATTGTTGCAAACGCAGTTGGCTCACATCACGAAGATATTGAAATGGAACACCCGATTGCTGCACTTGTGCAGGCAGCTGATGCAATTAGCGGAGCAAGACCTGGAGCAAGAAGGGAGCCACTGGAAAGTTATGTAAAACGGCTTGAAAACCTTGAAAATCTGGCCAAATCATTTGAAGGCGTTGCAAAAACATATGCAATACAAGCGGGTAGGGAAGTAAGAGTTGTTGTAGAGCACGATAAAGTTGATGACCTTCTAGCTGATAAACTAGCAAAAGAGATCTCCCAGAAAATTGAATCGGAAATGGAATACCCGGGACAGATAAAAGTTACTGTTATCAGGGAAGTAAGAAAAATTAGTTACGCTAAATAATTCATGGGGCTTTTGCCCCTTTTTAATTGTTAAATGAGTAGAAAAATTTTTACTGTTGCAATTACAGGTGGAATAGGTTCTGGTAAAAGTACCTTCTCCGAATTTCTGCGTGAAAAAGATTATCCTGTGATTTTTGCAGATGATCTATCAAAGGATTTATTAAAAAACAGTAAGGATGTTAAAAAGGAAATAATTGAACTGTTTGGTTCCGCTGCCTATAACGGAAGCGAAATAAATACTGATTTTCTTGCGATGGAAGTTTTTTCTGATCCGCACAAACTCCAAAAAATTAATTCCATTCTACATCCAAAAGTAATTGAGCAAATTAATCGGGAAGTTGAAGAGTTAAAGAAAAATAATAAATTGATTTTTGTTGAGGCAGCACTGGTCTACGAAGCAAATATCGAAAACTTTTTCGATTATGTCGTCTTGATTACTGCAGATGAAGAGATAAAAAAACAGAGAACGGTTGAATCTAAAAAATTCTCTTCAGAAGAATTTGACAAACGCATCCAAAACCAGATAAAGGATGAAGAAAAGAGCAAACGGGCTGATTTCATTTTTTTTAACAACACAACAAGAAATGATCTTAAAATAAAAGCAGACTTGCTATTAATGACATTAAATTCTCTTCTAAAATAAATTATCTTCTCCGGGATGCGGTCATTTAAAAATATTTTACAATTTTTACATGCTGTTTTATTAACAATTTTGTCTGGAGTTTAAATTGTCTTTCTTCCATACTCTTCTTGTAAAAACTGTTCAGCTTATGCCTGAAAAGGTTGCCTGGTTCTTTTCAAAAAATTACATTGCCGGTAAATCTCTCAGCTCAGCTATTAAAGTTGTAAAGGATCTTAACTCAAAGGGAATGGTTGCTACCATTGATTTGTTGGGTGAATCGATAAAAACAAGAGAGGAAGCCATATATGCCAAAGAACAAGCGATGGAAGTTTTTGATGCGATTGTTGAACATAAATTAAATGCAAATGTTTCAATCAAACCAACACAGTTCGGGTTGGGTATTGATGAGGAGTTTGCTTATGAACAAATATTAGAGTTGGTAAAAAAAGCCAAAGAGCTAAACAATTTTGTAAGAATTGATATGGAAGATTCTCCTTATACCGATTCTACGTTAAATGTTTACAAAAGAATATTTAAAGATCATAAAAACGTTGGTGTTGTTCTTCAATCCTATATGAAAAGAACATACAGTGATGCTGTAACTCTTAATACTATTGGAACTAATTACAGGTTATGCAAAGGAATTTATATAGAACCTGAATCGATTGCTTATAAAGGTAAACAAGCAATTCGCGATAACTATATGAAAACGTTGGAAGAAATGTTGAAAAATGGTAACTACGCTGGCATTGCCACACATGATAAATATTTGATAGACGAATCTTACAAACTGATTAATGAGTTAAATATTTCTAAAGATAAATTTGAATTTCAAATGTTACTGGGTGTAAGAGAAGATCTTAGAAATAAGATAAATAATGATGGTTACAAAATAAGAATATATGTTCCTTTTGGTAAAGACTGGTACGCATACTCATTAAGGCGGCTGAAGGAAAATCCACAGTTAACAGGACATATTGTTAAAGAATTTTTTACGTTTAGAAAATGAATGTACTTGGAATTGAAAGTTCGTGCGATGAAACTTCTGTTGCTGTAATTTCAGATGATATATTAACTGCTAATTTAATCTCCTCCCAGGATTTTCATAAAAACTACGGCGGGGTTGTTCCTGAACTTTCGAGCAGGGCACATCTTCAAATAGTTAAACCACTTGTTAAAGATGCTCTTAAAAATTCGAAAATGCAATTGCATGATATTGATTTAATTGCTGCAACTGCCGGACCCGGCTTAATCGGTGCTTTACTAGTTGGATTAACTTTTGCAAAAGGATTAGCGCTTTCATTAAAGAAACCGTTTATTTCTGTAAATCATATTGAAGGTCATATCTTCTCAGGTTTTTTGATGAAAGAAAAACCGGAATTTCCTTTTCTTGCGCTGGTTGTTTCCGGCGGGCACACCTTGTTATTATATGTTAAAAGCTTTAGCGAAATTGTTCAACTTGGTACCACTGTTGATGATGCTGCAGGCGAAGCATTTGATAAGGTCTCCAAGATGATTGGGTTTGGTTACCCCGGAGGTCCGCAAATACAGGCTGCTGCAAAACTGGGCAATGAAAATAAAATATCGTTTCCAATTGCCGGGTTAGATCATCCATATAATTTCTCATTCAGCGGATTAAAAACTGCAGTGCTTCGCTACATTCAGAAAAATTATAAATCATCTGAAAATATTCCATCTGAAAATTTAAATGATATTGCTGCTTCATTTCAGAAAGCAGTTGTTGGTGCGTTGTTACAAAATTGTGAAAAAGCACTTAATAGTTTCGATGTAAAATCAATTTCGCTTGTAGGCGGAGTTGCTGCAAACGAGTATCTGAGAGAAAAACTTAGCGCACTTGCGGAAAAGCATAATAAAAAGTTTGTAGTTCCAGATTTAGAATTTTGCGGTGATAATGCTGCAATGATCGCCTTTAGGGCAAAGATACTTTATGAAAATGGCATGCGTGATTCTTTAAGCGCAAAACCTTATCCATCTTTAAAAAAGAATCATTTTTTATCTCATCATAATATTTAAGTAACCGATTTATTTTTTTAATGAAGATTGATATTAAAAACCTATTAACACGCTGGCAAATAATTTCAGTTGGAATAGTCTTCATTGGGCTAATTGCAATTGCTTACCTCACTTTTTTTACTCCTAATTATTTCCAGTACAAAGAGCCTGTACAATTCGATATTAAAAATGGAGAAACATTCTCATCTGTTGTAAACCGGTTGTATGAGTTAGATATCATTCCCAGCAAAACAAACATGAAAATTACTGCGTTTATTTCAGGATCAGAAAAAAAAATAAGAGCGGCAAGGTTTCATATTAAAAACGGTTTAAGCTACCTGGCTCTCTTAGATTTGTTTACAGAAGGTGAGTGTGATTTTGCAAGAAGGATAAAAATAAAAGATGGACAAACTATCAATTGGCTTGCATATAAATTAGAGAAAAGAGTTTTTATTGATTCAGCAGATTTTGTTTCTTTAACTGAAGATCCTATTTTTCTTTCTAACCTTGAATTTCCGGAAAAAACTTTGCAGGGATATCTATTAAGTAAAGTGTATGAGGTCTATGAAAGATCATCACCTGAGGAAACTTTAATAATGTTTTATAATGCATTTAAAGAATTTTGGGTTGATAGTCTGCAGAAAAGAGCAACAGAGTTAGGTTTTTCAAAGCATGAAATATTAACTTTGGCTTCAATCGTAAAAGGTGAAACAGATTTACAGGAGGAAATGCCGCGAATTGCAAGAGTTTATCATAACCGGCTAAGGATTGGTATGAGATTGCAGGCTGATCCAACAATTCAATATCTTTTACCTGGTGGATGGAGAAAGTTGCTGTATGATGATCTTCAAATCGATTCTCCGTATAACACTTATAAGTATGGGGGTTTGCCGCCGGGACCAATAAATAATCCAGGTAAAGATGCAATTTTTGCTGCTTTATATCCTGAAGATAACGATTATCTTTATTTTGTTGC
>CAZPSY010000016.1:12382-15632 GCA_964589295.1 uncultured Ignavibacteriaceae bacterium | reverse complement strand
GAAGCACTAATGCAGTGCAAAAACATTTTAAGTCACAAAACTCTATCTGATGAACTTAAAGGTAAGTGTTATAATTTGTTGGGAATGTATGAAATATATCAGAATAATGATACTAAAGCTGCCCTGGAATGGTTCACAAAAGCAAAAGACTGTTACCAGAAGGCAAACCTGCCGAGACGCATTGCCGGCATGGAAGTGAATGTTGGTAATATTTATAATGTGCTGGGAGATTACATTAAGGCTGAAGTACATTGGTCAATAGCTTCGCAACTAAATAACTCTGTTGGAAACCTTGAGCAGGAGGGAATACTGCTTTTAAATATTGGGATATTCCATCTTCATAGGCAGAAAATAGAGGAAGCGATAGCATCAGTTAATAAAGCATATAAAATATTTTTAAGCCTGGGCAATGAACTTAATGAAGGGCTTGCCTTAATGAACCTGGGTGAAATGCACATGCTCGTTTGTGAATATCAGGATGCATATGATTCCCTGGAACATTCTTTAAGAATTCTTAAAATGCAAAATTATAGTGAAGAACTGGCAGAATTATATTTAATTCTGGGTAAGTTTTATTTCCGTATCGGAGATTCGGAAAATCTTGGCAAAGTTAGAAAAGAACTATCACAACTTTTACAGGAAAATGAATTATCTGCAAAACATCATAATAGTTTCAATTTTCTCCAGGTTATGGAACAGATTAGTAATAATAATGATGTTAATATTGAACAACTAAAAAAAATAATTGACAATTACAACGTACAAGATGAACGGTTGTATTACACTGAGAGTGTCCTGCTACTGGTTGAACAACTTATCACTGCTGGTGATTATGAAACAACTTTGGAAGAGATAAACAGTAAAGAACTGATTGAAATATGTAAACAAAATATTATATTCGAAGCGGAAAGAGAATATCTTTTAGGAAAGATTTCTCTTGGTTATGGTTCGGATAAACTTTTGCCGCCGATTGACTACTTTGAAAAAGCCTACGACTTAATTGCAAATGAAAGTATTACCGAGCTTACCTGGAAAATATTATGGGCACTTGCAGAAATTTACAAGCAGAGAGGTAATGTTGAGAAATCAAAAAACTATAGTAACTATGCAAAAGAATTAATTCAGTTTATTGCAGAGCATTTAAGTGCAACGGGATTACGAAGAATATACTTGCAGAAAAGTGAAAGAAAAGCAGTGCTTCAAATCTAGCTATTCATTATGGAGAGTTATATTACATGTCTGAAACCGAAATAAAAATAAGAGTCTTTTCTGATTCTCACGACCTGGTTTCAGTTACTTCGGCCCTGAAGCAACTCGAACTAAAAGGATTTCCATTATCGATAGACTTTCCCAAGGAATTTATAATTGACGACAATGATATAATTGTTTTACAAATTGAATCGCTGGAATCTGCATTCCTTAAGAATGCGGTTACAGCCAGGAAAGAATTGTCTAACAGAATGATTGTGGTAATGCGCAACGTTGACGCTTTGCAGGTTACTTCATTATTGAAGCTTGGGTTTTTCGATATTTTTATTTTTCCGTATGAAGTGCTTAAGTTCACTTCTATTCTTGCCGAAATAATTTCAAATAAATATTACATTACAGAGCCACACCGTACCGGTACATTTGGAATGAGCAGGCAGGGACTCAAATCTATACAAGGTGAGTCTGATAAACTGCTTAGAGTAGTTATTCTGTCCAAAAAGGTATCTGAAAAAAGCAGCGCAAATATTTTAATACTTGGTGAAACCGGAACGGGAAAAGGTCTCTTTGCCAGAGCTATTCATAACAACGGAAAAACGAGCAATTTTCCTTTTATAGATATAATATGCACAGCCATTCCTGAAAACTTACTCGAATCCGAACTTTTCGGTTACGAAGCGGGAGCTTTTACAAGCGCGCGAACCAGGAAAGTAGGCTTGTTTGAACTTGCCGGGAAAGGAACACTCTTCCTTGATGAAATAGGTGATTTGAGTGTGAGCATTCAAACAAAGCTGCTACGCGCTATTGAAAAAAAAGTTATAAAAAGACTTGGAGGTGTTGTAGATATTCCAATAAATGCGAGGATAATTTCTGCAACAAACAGGAACCTGGAAGAAATGGTGGAAAATAAATCATTCAGAAGAGATCTTTTTCATCGGCTTAATGTTGTCTCAATTGAAATTCCACCGCTCCGGGAAAGAGGAGAGGATATAATTTTACTGGCTAATCATTTTATTGCAGAATTTAATAAGCAATTTGATAAATCAACAAAAAAATTAGATAAGGATGTTCAGCATTTTATGCTTGGGTATCCCTGGCCTGGAAATGTTAGAGAGCTTAGGAATGCAATAGAAAGAGCAATACTGCTTTCTGATGATGTAAAACTACAACTCAAGGATTTTTCGAACCTGATTAAAAACGTAGATATAGACTCGAATGATGTTTTAGAAACTACGAATGTCTCGCCTCATATAATAAAGATGGAGGTTAATTATGGTTCGACCGATTTGAAGAAAGTAGAAAAACATTATGCCCAAGAAGTCTTAATGAAACTTGGAGGAAACAAAACTCAAACAGCAAGAATTCTAGGTATTTCCAGACCAAAATTGGATACTCTTCTCAGGTAGGATTATTATCTTGAATTTCAGAAACCTTTGATTTCAGTCCATTTTCGACACTTCTAATCTTAATCAGTGCTACAAAATACTGTAATATATTTTTACAAATAGCCTATATTTCATTTACTAACAGGTAATAATTACTCATATTTATTCGCTTTAGAGACCATATTTAAGCATTTTCGTGAATAATTGCCATGGCATAAACATTGGAATTAAAGTTGGCTAACTATGGGCTGCGTGCGTGCAGTTGAGGGTGAGGTGTACTCGCAGTTCTAATAGTATAATCTTTCACTTAATGTGAGTGGGCGCTATGCGATATATATTATCCGTTCTATTGGCAGGGGTACTATGTTTTACCGGACTTGCTCAGGTTGCTGATAACGTTGATGAGGCAACCAGGTTTAGAGTTACGGTGGATAATATGACAACTGTAGCCAAACAAAACTCCAACACCTCAATTGCTGAAGTGAATTCTTCTGATGTAAGGATTCTTGATAATCGATCAAACTCACAGCTTGAGGAGCTGGGTAACCGTTATGGCTGGGTAAGATCAAACTCACAGCTTAATGAGCTGGGTAACCGTTATGGTTGGGTAAGATCAAACTCACAGCTTAATGAGCTGGGTAACCGTTATGGTTGGGTAA